>DATHSP010000383.1:0-3393 GCA_035464075.1 Thermoleophilia bacterium
CATCGAGCGCTACGGGGCGCAGGACGTGTCCAAGTGCTACCACTGCGGCAACTGCTCCGCCGCCTGCCCGTTCTCCAAGGAGCCCTACACGCTGCCTCGGCACTCGATGCGCGCCCTGCAGATGGGGCTAGAGGAGAAGCTCGAAGGCGAGCTCGAGCCCTGGCTCTGCTACTACTGCGGCGAGTGCAGCACCGAGTGCCCGCGCGACGCCGAGCCCGGCGAGACCATGATGAGCCTGCGGCGCTGGCTCACCGCGCGCTACGACTGGACCGGCATCTCCGGCCTCTTCTACCGGTCGTGGAAGGCGGAGCTGTTCGCGATCATCCTCGTCGCCCTGCTCACCGGCGTCGGCTTCCTCGCCGCCGGCTACCTGATCGGCGGCGGCGACATCTCGATCTACCACGGCGAAGGCGCCTTCCTGCCGGCCGGCGAGAGCTGGTACGGCCTGCCGGCGAGCGGCGGGGTCCACCTCTTCGACTGGATCCTCGCCGGGGTGCTCGTCTTCTTCCTCGGCACCAACGCGATGCGCATGTGGTGGAAGACGATGGGCAGGGAGAAGAACCTCGACATCTCCACCTCCATGTACTTCAAGAAGGTCCACCTGCTGCCGGTGCACTTCTTCACCCAGAAGCGGTACGCCCAGTGCGAGCACAAACGGCCCTGGGTGGTGCACCTCATCCTCATGCTGAGCTACGTGACGATGCTGGTGCTCATCATGTTCTTCCTCGAGCGCATGGCAGCGGGCCCCGAGATCGACTGGCGGGTGCACGTCTTCGGCCTGGCGGCGACGGTCGGCCTCATCGGCACGACGGTGTTCGCGCTGCGCGGCCGCGTCAAGAAGACGGAGAACCACTACAAGCACTCGCACGAGTCCGACTGGATGTTCCTGATCCTGCTCGTGATCGTCGCCTCGACGGGCTTCCTGCAGTTCGCCCTGCACCGCTCGGGGTACGACGCGGCGGCCAACATCGCCTACATCGTGCACCTCATGGCGGTGGTCCCGATGCTGGCCCTCGAGGTGCCCTTCAGCAAGTGGTCGCACCTCGCCTACCGGCCGCTCGCCATGTACTTCGCCGACGTCCGCGCCGAACCCGCGCTCGCCGCCCAGCGTGAGCGCCAACGGACCGACCTGCCGGCGACTGGCGCGTCGCAGGCCGCGTGAGGGAGACGAGCATGGACGAACCCAAGATCGGCTTCTACATCTGCAACTGCGGCACCAACATCGCCAAGATGGTCGACTGCGACGCGGTCGCCGAGGCGGCGAGCCAGCTGCCCGGCGTCACCGTCGCCAAGGCCTACAAGTACATGTGCTCCAACCCGGGCCAGGAGATGATCGTCCAGGACGCGAAGGAGCAGGGCCTCGACCGCGTCGTGGTGGCGGCCTGCAGCCCGCGCATGCACGAGCCCACATTCCGCAAGGCGCTCGCCACCGCGGGCGTCAACCAGTACTTCCTCGAGATGGCCAACATCCGCGAGCAGTGCAGCTGGGTGCACGACGACCGCGAGGCGGCCACCGACAAGGCCCGGGCGCTCGCGTTCGCGGCCATCAAACGGGTCACCTACCACGAGCCGCTCGAGCGGCGCTCGGTCGACATGTGCCCGGCGACCCTCGTCATCGGCGGCGGCATCGCCGGCCTGAGCGCCGCCCTCGACCTCGCCGACGCCGGCACCCAGGTGTTCATGGTCGACCGCCAGGACCACCTGGGCGGCAACATCGCCCGCGTCGACCTCACGGCGCCCTACCTCGACTCGGCCCGCGACATGCTCACCGAGCGCATCACGCGCGTGCTCGAGCACCCCAACATCGAGGTGTCCCTCGAGTCCGAGGTCGAGAGCATCGAGGGCTACCACGGCAACTTCACCGCCACGGTCGCCGGCAAGCACAGCGGCAACGGCGGCGGGGAGCCTCACAAGATCGACGTCGGCAGCGTCATCGTGAGCACCGGCTACCAGGAGTTCGACGCCTCGCGCATCACGCACTACGGCTACGGCAAGCTGCCCAACGTCATCACCTCGTTCGAGTTCGAGAAGATGCTGCGCCGTGGCGAGGTCGTCACCAAGGAGGGCAAGGTCCCGCAGTACGTGGCGATCGTCCACTGCGTGGGCAGCCGCAGCAAGGAGTACCACCCCTACTGCTCGAGGGTCTGCTGCATGACCGCGCTCAAGTACGCACACGAGGTGAAGTCGGCGATCCCGAACTGCTACGTCAGCGACGTGTACATCGACATGCACGCCTTCGGCAAGGGGCACGAGGACTTCTACCGGCGGAGCTCCGAGGTCAAGACCCTCTTCCTCATGTTCAAGAAGAACGAGCACCCGGTGGTGCGCAAAGCCGACCCCAAGGACGACTGCGACATGCTGATCGAGGTCAACGAGCAGCTCTCCGGCGAGCTCATCGAGCTGCCCGCCGACCTCATCATCCTCATGGTCGGCATGGAGGCTCAGCCCGACTGCCGCGAGGTCGCCCACCTGGCCAACATCAGCGCCGACAAGGACGGCTGGTTCATCGAGAGCCACCCCAAGCTCGACCCGGTGGCGACGACGACCGACGGGGTGTACATCGCCGGCGCCTGCCAGGCGCCCAAGGACATCCCCGACAGCGTCGCCCAGGCGCGGGCCGCGGCGGCGCGGATCCTCGCCCACATCTCGCGCGGCAAGCTCGAGGTCGACGCCGTGTACGCCGAGGTCGACGAAGACCTCTGCTCGGGCTGCCGCGTGTGCAACGAGCTCTGCCCGTACACGGCCATCGAGTTCGACGACGAGAAGCACAAGAGCCACGTGATCAGCGCCCTCTGCAAGGCGTGCGGCGCCTGCGTCGCCGCCTGCCCGTCCGGGGCCATCAAGGCGAGGCACTTCACCGACCAGCAGATCTTCGCCGAGATCCAGGGGGTGTTGGCATGACGTTCGAGCCGAAGATCGTCGGGTTCCTCTGCAACTGGTGCTCGTACACGGGCGCCGACCTCGCCGGCACGAGCCGCATCCAGTACGCGCCCAACGTGCGCATCATCCGCGTCATGTGCTCGGCGCGCGTCGACCCGACGTTCGTGATCCGTGCCCTCGAAGAAGGCGCCGACGGGGTGCTCATCTGCGGCTGTCACCCCGGCGACTGCCACTACTCCGAGGGCAACTACAAGCTCATGCGGCGCTACCCGCTGCTCAAGAAGCTGCTCGCCGAGTACGGCATCGAGAACGACCGCGTGCGGCTCGAGTGGGTCAGCGCCAGCGAGGGGCAGCGCTTCGCCGACATCGTCAACGACATGACCGAGAAGGTCCGCGAGCTGGGGCCCAGCACGATCCGCCCGGCGCTGCAGGCCGACGCGGCGGGGAGGTGACTGTGGCCGAGAAGCTGCAGATCGCGAAGTACTGGGGCGCCGCCTGCGGCGGCTGTGACGT
>DATHSP010000384.1:0-5896 GCA_035464075.1 Thermoleophilia bacterium
GCCGGGTCGAGGGAGTCGGCGACGAAGCGCGCCGAGGCGAGGGAGATCTCGTGCTCGGCCGAGCGCCCGCCGAAGATGAGTGCGACCCGCAGCATCGTGCCAGCCTACCGGCGGGTCCGCGGTGAGTAAACCGCCGCCTGCGGGGAGCAGACCGTCGCCCGCGGTGAGTGGACTGCGACCCGCGGCCCGCTCACGCCGGCGGCGCCGCGGCGTCGAGGACGGCGCCGACGAGGCCGTCGAGGAAGTCGTCGAGCGCCCGCAGCTCGACCAGCGTCTCGCCGGGCGGCGGCAGCTCGCCGCCGACCACGGCGTCGCCGAGCACGTCGAGTACGGCGAGCCGCACGGCCTGCACGCCGCCGGCCAGATCACGCGCCGCGAAACCGAGGGCGAGCCGGTGCTCGACCTCCTGGCGGAAGTCGCTCTCGTAGCGGCGGCGCAGGCCGGAGACCTCGTACTCCTCGGCCTGCGAGACGGCGACGAGCTGCTCGACGAGCCCGCGGAGCAGGCGGTCACCGACCGGGCTCGACAGGAGCTCCGCGTACTCGTCGCTGACGCGCCCGGAAAGGGCGTCGTGCCAGCGACGGCGAAGCTCCTCGCGCTGGTCGCGGAGGATGAAGGGCAGCCGGTTCACGGCACCGGCGTGTCCGACGACAGGTCCACGGACCGGCATTAGGCGCGGCCGCCCGATTTCCTGCCCCGCCACACTCGGCGAGCCCGCCGTCCCTTCCGGACCTCGAGGGGTGGGTATAATCCGACGACCGCGGACGAAGGCAGATGTGACCAGCAACCCGACAGACGCCCCCTACCGGCGCTACCGACACCGCCGCCGCCGCTGGCCCTACCTGACGGCGGCGGGCCTGTTGGTGGTCGCGGTGATCGTCGGGTGGCAGCTCTGGCGCGTCCCGTGGGTGTCGGCGACGACGCCCGGGCCCGACGCCTTCGTGAGCTCGCAGTCGCCGGTCGTCAAGCTGCACGTCCGCAACCTGCAGCAGCTCGCCGACGTGCGTGTCTTCTTCGCCGGGCGCGACGTCACCGAGGCGACGACGCTGAGTGGCGACCGGCTCTCTTTCGCCCCGCCGGACGATCTCGCCGACGGCACCTACGTCGTCCGCTTCAGCGCCCGCGCCTTCAACATCTTCCGGCGGCAGATCGTCCAGGAGTGGCACTTCACGGTCGACACGGTCGACCCGACGCTCGACATCGACCCGTTGCTGCACGAGGGCAAGATCAGGACCGACCCCGCCGTGTTCACCGGCGAGAGCGAGCCCGGCGCCGTCGTCACGGCCGAGGTCGGCGACCTCACGATGAGCGAGACGGTCGCGGCCGAGGGCGACTTCCGTATCGAGATGGCCTTGCCCGAGGGCCCGGCCGAGGTCGTCCTCACCGCCACCGACAGGGCCGGCAACAGCGTGTCGCGCACGCTCTCCCTCTACGTGGACCCATCGCCTCCGACCCTCGAGGTCACGCGACTCGGCCGCACCGTCGACACGAACAGCCTGACCGTCAAAGTGGCCGCCGACGACGGAGCGCGGGCGCCCGAGGTGCTCGCCACGCTGGACGACGAGCCGGTCGAGCTCGAAGGCTCGCCGGCGAAGGGCAAGCTCAAGCTCAAGGGCCTCGCCGAGGGCCGGCACACGCTCGTCGTGACGGCCACCGACCGGGGCGGCAACACGGTCACCGACACCCAGGTCTTCACCGTCGACAGCACCGAGCGCTTCGGGGCCGCCACCCTGATGCGCGGCGCCCGCGGCAAGGACGTGCGGCAGCTGCAGGTCCGCCTCGCGCAGTTCGGCGTGTACGACGGCGGCAACACCGGGCAGTTCGGCGAGCAGACCGAGGCGGCCGTGCTCGCCTTCCAGGAGGAGTTCGGGCTCACGGCCGACGGCATCGTCGGCCCGCGCATGCTCATGGCCCTCAGCGGCCACGTCGTCGTCGACCTCTCCGAGCTGAAGCTGTACCTCTACAAGGACGGCGAGCTCGCCAAGACGTACCGCGTCGCCGCCGGTGCCCCGGAGTTCCCCACGCCGACCGGCACGTTCGCGGTCACCTCGAAGGTGATGAATCCCACCTGGTACCCGCCCAACTCGGAGTGGGCGAAGGACGCTGAGCCGATCCCTCCGGGCATCGAGAACCCTCTCGGCACCCGCTGGATCGGCACGAGCGCGCCCGCCGTCGGCATCCACGGCACCCCCAATCCCGGCTCGATCGGCACGTACGCCTCGCACGGCTGCATCCGCATGTACATCTCCGACGTCGAGGAGCTCTTCGAGAAGGTGGCCGTGGGCATGCCGGTCCTGATCCGCCGGTGAGCCCGGCGGCCTCTCCAGGCTGATTCGGCAGTGGTCGAGATCCTCCCCTTCCGCGGTCTGCGCTACGACCCGTCCCGGGTGGTGCTCGACGACGTCGTCGCGCCCCCGTACGACGTCCTCTCACCCGACGAGGCCGCCGCCCTGCGGGCGCGCAGCCCGTACAACGCCGTCGCCGTCGACCTCCCGACGGCGACGCCCGGGGAGGGCGACCCGTACGAGCGCGCCGCCGCGGCGCTCGCCGCGTGGCGGGCGGGGGGCGTGCTGCGTCGCGACCCGCGGCCCTGCCTCTACCTCGTCGACGAGACCTTCCGCGGCCCGGACGGCTTCGAGCGCGTGCGCTGCGGGCTGATCGCGCGACTCAGGCTCGGCGCCCTCGGCGACGGCGTCGTGCTGCCGCACGAGAAGACGCACGCGGGGCCCAAGCTCGACCGCCTGCGGCTCTGGCGCGCCACGCGGACGACGATCAGCCCCGTCTTCCTCCTCTTCCCCGACGACCGCGGCACGGTGGGGGCGGCGCTGGGGCGGGCGGCCGACGAGGCCGCCGCCCGCCCCGGCGCCGCCCAGACCGCGCACGACCGCGACGGCAACCTCACGACGCTGACCCCGATCGAGGGTCCGGCGGCCGAGGGTCTCGTCGCGGCCCTGCGCGACGAGCGTCTCTTCATCGCCGACGGCCACCACCGCTACGAGACGGCACTCGCCTACCGCGACGAGCGGCGCGCGGCCGGCGACCACGGCGCCGACGAACTCATGGTCTACCTCTGCAGCATGCGCGATCCGGGCCTCGCCGTCTTCCCCACCCACCGCCTCCTGAAGGGCGTCGAGATCCCGTCGATGGACGAGGTGCTCGAGCGCCTGCGGCCCAAGTTCAGCGTGTTCGGCGAGCGCGGCGCCGACGCCGCCGCCTGTGACGTGATGACGCGACACCTGGCCGACTTCGCCGACCGGGGCAAGGTCTTCGGCCTCTACTTCACCCGCGAGCGCGCCTGCTGCACCGTCGAGCTCCGCGACCTCGCCGCCGTCGCCCACCTGCTCGACGAGGGCTTCTCGCCCGACGCGGCGCGGCTCTCGGTCACCGTCCTGCACTACCTGATCCTGCGCGACGCCCTGGGGGTCGACCCGGTGGCGACCGAGGGCCGGATCGACTACGTGACCAGCCCGGCCGAGGCGTTCGCCCGCCTGCAGAGCGGCGACTACGCCCTGGGGGCGTTCATCAACGCGACCCGGGTCGAGGAGGTGCGCGCGGTCGCCGAGCGCGGCGAGACGATGCCCCAGAAGTCGACGTACTTCTACCCCAAGCCGCTCACCGGCCTCGTCTTCGACCCGATGGACGAGGCCTAGGTACCCGGGGACGCGGCGTGGAGCTCGTCCTCATGTTCTTCTCATCGATGCTGATCGCCTACTCGGGCGCCATCATGCCCGGACCGATGCTCGCGGTCGTCGTGGCCGAGAGCCCCCGTCAGGGCGTCCGCGCCGGCCCGCTCGTGGTGCTCGGGCACGCCCTCCTCGAGCTCGCGCTCCTCGGCCTGCTGGTCCTCGGCCTGGGGCCGTTGCTCGTGCGCGAGGGCGTGCAGGCCGTCCTCTCGATGGTCGGCGGCGTGATGCTCGTCGCGACCGCCGCCGCGATGCTGCTCTCGGTCGTGCGCGACACGGCACGGCTCGAGTACGGCGCGGCCGGCGGCCGCGCCCACGGCCGCGCCGTGCTCGGCGGCGTCGTCTCGAGCCTCTCGAACCCGTACTGGTCGATCTGGTGGGCGACGATCGGGCTGAGCCTGCTCACGAAGGCCTACGCGCTCGGCGCCGCCGCCCTCGTGGCCTTCTACGTCGGCCACATCCTCGGCGACCTCACCTGGTACTCGGCGGTGAGCGGCGTGATCGCCGCCGGCCGGCGCTGGATCACGCCGCGGCGCTATCGCGTCATGGTCGCGGTGATGGCCTGCTTCCTGCTCGTGCTCGCCGCCTGGTTCGTGGTCTCGGGCGTGCGTCTCGCCAACTGAGGCGCCTCGGCCGCCGCACCGCGCCGCCGGCAGGACGGTCCGGCGAGCTCCCGCTCAGCCGCCGCGTCGCGCCCGCGCCACGAGGTCGTCGAGCGCCTTCTGCACGTCGTCCGGGTACGGGTGGTCCTCGTGCCCGGCGAGGATCTCGTCGACGCGAGCCCGCGCCGCGGCGAGCGAGTCGGGGGCGCCGGCGGCCTGCCAGGCCTCGTAGCTGTCGTGCAGGCCGAAGTCGCTCACGTACCACTCGCCGCCGCGCGCGTTGGCGCGCGTCGAACGCTCGCCGACGAACGTCCCGCCGGGCGCGACACGCTCGAGCACGTCGCCGAGCCACAGCTCGTCGGTCACGGGCAGCCCCTCGCGGGCGAAGCGTGCCATCCGGGACATCTCGACGTCGAAGACGATCTGCTCGAGCGAGAGCACGAGGGCGCCGGCGAGCAGCCCGGGGCCGACGAGGACGTCGGGCCACGGCAGAGCGGCCAGCAAACTGGACTGCGCCTTCTCGTAGGCGGCCTGGATGCCGGGCACGTAGTGGTCGGTGCCGAACCCGGAAGACTCGGCCGGGAGGCCGTAGAAGCGTGCCATCTCGGTGCCGGCCACGCTGAGGATCGCGTGGGCGATGTCGCCGCTGGCGTAGCGCCCGGTGCGCGGGTCCATCGTGGCGATCACCGGGGCGTAGATGAACGGCGTGCCCGGCGCCGCTGCCTGGACCAGGCAGAGGGTCGCGAGCACCTCGCAATTGGCGGTGAGGAGCGTCGCCAGACGGCTGCCGGGCGCCGTGGCGCCCATGAGCGGCATGGGCATGACGGCGACCGGCAGCCCGAGCTCGCGGATCGCCAGCCACGTGCCCGTGTAGTCGGGCTCGATGACGAGCGGCGACGCCGGCGTGATGAGGAACGAGAACGGGTTGCGCCGGCGCAGCTCCTCGCGGCTGCCGAAGACGATCTCGAGGGCCTCCGTGAGCCACGGCGCCAGCGACGGGTCGCCGACCGACTCCTGCACGTGCTTGCCGAAGGTGCGGTACGCCTCGGCCATGTAGGACACCCAGCCGGCGGGCGACTCGTGGTCTCCCGGGTAGTCGGTCATGCACCAGTAGAGACCGACGTCGTCGTAGTGGTCGATCAGGCGCGTCGCCGCGAGCCAGTCGGCGTGGGTCGGGGGGCGGCGCTCGCCGGTCTCGCGGTCGATCACCGTCGTCGCGCCGCCGTCGGCGAGCAGCGTGAGGCGGCCGGCGTTCAGAGGGTGCTCCCACCCGTCGCGCCGGCCGCCGAGCGAGAACTGCTTGGGCGCGAGGCGCAGGGCCTCGGCCACGAGCTCGGGCGGGAAGCGCACGATGCGCGTCGCCTCGTCGACGGCGGCGCCGGCCTCGCCGAGCAGCCGGCGCCCGAGCGCCGTGTCGACACGCACGCCGTGCCGCGACAGCACCTCGAGCGTGCGTTCGTGGACCTGGGCCTGCTCGTCCGCCGTGAGCACCTGGAGTGAGAGCTGCATCGGCTGTGACCTCCGTCGCGAGACCCCCTCGGGGGCGGTGGAGACGATTATCCCAGAGCCCGCAGCGCTGCGGCCACGGCCGATTGCTCGGCAAACTTGAGG
>DATHSP010000385.1:0-6578 GCA_035464075.1 Thermoleophilia bacterium
ACGAGGCCGTGCAGGGCCTCATCAAGCAGACCGACAACCCGCGCTTCGCCTACGACTGCTACCGCCGCTTCGTCACCATGTACGGCGATGTGGTCATGGGCCTCAAGCCCGAGGGCGACGAGGGCGATCCGTTCGAAGAGCAGCTCGAGGTGATGAAGCGCGAGCGGGGCGTGAAGTTCGACACCGACCTCACGGCCGACGACCTCAGGGAGCTCGTCGCGCGCTTCAAGGCGCTCGTCAAGGAGCGCACCGGCCAGGACTTCCCCGATGACCCGCGCGAACAGCTCTGGGGCGCGATCTCGGCCGTGTTCGGCTCGTGGAACAACGACCGCGCCGTCGCCTACCGCCGCCTCTACGACATCCCCGACACGTGGGGCACCGCGGTCAACATCCAGACGATGGTCTACGGCAACACCGGCGACGAGTCCGGCACAGGCGTCGGCTTCACGCGTAACCCGGCCTCGGGCGAGAACGTCTTCTACGGCGAGTTCCTGGTCAACGCCCAGGGCGAGGACGTGGTCGCCGGGGTGCGCACGCCGCGCCCCGTCGCCGAGCTCGAGGGCGTCTTCCCCGAGGCCTACAGCCAGCTCCTCGAGGTGCGGCAGACGCTCGAGCACGAGCTGCGCGACATGCAGGACTTCGAGTTCACGATCGAGCGCGGCCGTCTCTACATGCTGCAGACGCGCAACGGCAAGCGCACCGGCCTGGCGGCGATCCGCATCGCCGTCGACATGGCCGACGAGGGCGTCATCAGCCCGCAGGAGGCGCTGATGCGGATCGAGCCCGAGCAGCTCAACCAGCTGCTGCGGCCGATCTTCTCCGCCGACGACCGGCAGAGGGCGGTCGGCGACGGGCGCGTGCTCGCCAAGGGGTTGCCGGCCGGTCCCGGCGCGGCCACCGGCCGGGCCGTCTTCAACGCGCCCGACGCCGTCGCCTGGGCGGCTCGGGGCGAGAAGGTCCTGCTCGTCCGCGACTTCACGAGCCCCGACGACATCCGCGGCATGGACGCCGCCCAGGGCATCCTCACCGCCCAGGGCGGCATGACCTCGCACGCCGCGCTCGTCGCGCGGCAGATGGGCAAGGTCTGCATCGTCGGCTGCGGCGCGCTCGACATCGACGTGCGCGCGCGCCGCTTCGAGGTCGACGGCACCGCGGTCGCCGAGGGCGACTGGCTCTCGATCGACGGTTTCACCGGCGAGGTGATCCTCGGGCAGCTCGAGACGCGGCCGCCCGAGGTCCTGCAGGTACTGCTCGAGCAGTCGATGAAGCGCGAGGACTCAGAGTCGTACCGCTACTACGCCGAGATCATGCAGTGGGCCGACAAGGAGCGCACCCTCGGCGTGCGCACCAACGCCGACCAGCCCGACCAGGCGGCCAATGCGGTCGCCTTCGGCGCCGAGGGCATCGGCCTCTGCCGCACCGAGCACATGTTCTTCGAGGGCGACCGGATCATGGACGTGAGGCGGATGATCCTCGCCGACACGACCGAGGAGCGCGAGGCGGCGCTCGCTCGCCTGCTGCCCATGCAGCGCGACGACTTCGCCGGCATCTTCCGCGTGATGGGCAGCCGCCCGGTCACGGTCCGCACCCTCGACCCGCCGCTGCACGAGTTCCTGCCGCACGATGAGGCCGACCAGCGCGCGACCGCCGAGGCGCTGGGGGTCGACGCCGAGAAGGTGGCGGCGAAGGTGGCCGAGCTGCACGAGAACAACCCGATGCTCGGCCACCGCGGCTGCCGCCTCGGCATCGCCTTCCCCGAGATCACGCGCATGCAGTCGCGCGCGATCCTCGAGGCCGCCTGCCTGGTGGCGAAGGACGGCGTCGCCGTGCACCCCGAGATCATGATCCCGCTCGTGGGCACGAAGAAGGAGCTCGAGCACCAGGCCGCCCAGGTGCGCGCCGTCGCCGCCGAGGTCTTCGCCGCGCAGGGCGTCAGCGTCGAGTACACCGTGGGCACGATGATCGAGATCCCGCGCGCCTGCCTCACCGCCGACCGCATCGCCGAGGCGGCCGAGTTCTTCAGCTTCGGCACCAACGACCTCACACAGATGGGCTTCGGCGTCTCGCGCGACGACGCCGGCAAGTTCCTCCCGCTGTACCTCGAGGAGGAGATCTGGCCGGTCGACCCGTTCGAGAGCCTCGACCAGGAGGGCATCGGCCAGCTCGTCGCGATGGGCATCAAGAAGGGCCGCTCGACCCGCGAGGACCTCAAGGTCGGCATCTGCGGCGAGCAGGGCGGCGACCCCGCGACGGTCAAGTTCTGCCATCGCGTCGGCATGGACTACGTGAGCTGCTCGCCGTTCCGTCTCCCGGTGGCCCGTCTCGCCGCGGCGCAGGCCGCCATCGAGGAGCACGGCGAGCTCGAGCTCGAGAAGTGAGGGCCGGCGGCGCCGCTCCGTGGGTTCGCTCGCGCGTGACAGGGAGCTGAGGCTCGAGGACGGCCGGGCGGTGCGCGTGCGCACCGCCCGGCCGCGCGACGCCAAGGCTCTGGCGCGCCTGCTCGACGCCGTCGCCGCCGAGCCCGACAGCGGCCTTCTGCTGTCACCGGGTGAGATGAAGGCCCGCGACTGGAAGCACCGCGTCGCCGACAGCCGCGCCGCGCCGCGCTGCCTCATGCTCGTCGCCGAGCTCGACGGCGCCCTCGCCGGCAACCTCGGCCTGCGCCCCGACCCGCACCCGGCCTCGGGGCACGTGCTGTGGGTGGGCATGTCGGTCGCCCGCGAGGCGCGCGGGCTGGGCGTCGGCGGCGCCCTGGTCGAGGCGGCGGCCGAGTGGGCCGCCGGGGCGGGCGCCGAGCGCCTCGTGCTCGGCGTCTTCCCCGAGAACGAGCGCGCCGTGGCGTTCTACGAGCGCCACGGCTTCGTCCGCGAGGGCCTCCGCCACGGCCAGTACCGCCGCGGCGACGAGTATCATGATGAGATGCTCATGGCTCGTCCCCTCCAGAGGCCCTGATGGCCGGTCCCCGTCTGCACGGCGTCCTCGCCACGCTGGCCGGCCTGGCTGCGCTCGCCCTCGCCACGGCCCCGGCCGTGGTCGCCTTCGGTCTCGGCTGGATGAGCCTGGGCTGGAGCTCGGGGACCGAGAGCTTCGGGTACCTGATCGACGACAACTCGATCGAGGCGTGGACGCTCCTCACCCTGGCCTTCCTCGTGTGGGTGCCGCTGGTGCTGGCCGGCCTCATCTTGGTGCTCGACCGCCTCGGCCGGCCCTACACGCCGCCCGAGCGCGAGGCGCGCCCCACGAAGGCGGCGCGCCGGCGGCAGCGGGCCGGCATGGGCTACTTGGCGGCCCGCCAGGCGCCCGCCGCGCCGACGACCACGACGAAGCCCCGGGCGAGCGCGGACGAGATGACCGCGAAGCCCCGGTCGAGTGCGTATGAGCCGACGCCGAGGCCACGGCCGGCGTCACCCCCGCCGAAGACGCGGTCGGCCCAGCCGAAGCCGACGCCGGCGGCGCCCCGCGGCGGCGGAGGCGCGGTCTGATGCCCCTGATCAGCCGCAACAGCATCGACCAGGTGCTGGCCGCCGCCGACATGGTCGAGATCGTCGGCCACTACACGCAGCTCAAGAAGTCCGGCGCCAACTACATGGGCTGCTGCCCGTTCCACGAGGAGAAGACGCCCTCGTTCTCCGTGAACCCGGTCGAGAAGCTCTACTACTGCTTCGGCTGCGGCGAGGGCGGCAACCTCTTCAGCTTCGTGCAGCGCAAGGAGGACCTCGACTTCGCCGCCGCCGTCGAGCACCTCGCCGACAAGCTCGGCATCGTGCTCGAGTACGAGCAGACCGACGCCCGCGGCGAGGCCGAGCGGCGGCGCCGCGAGCGCCTGCGCGCCCTGCTCGAGCAGAGCACGGCCTACTACGAGCGCGTGCTCTGGCAAGGCACGGCGGCGGCGACCGCCCGCGCGTACCTCGCCGGGCGCGGCTTCGGCGACGAGATCTGCCGCGCCTACCGCGTGGGCTTCGCCCCGCCCGGCTGGCAGACCCTGCGCGACGCCGCCGCGGCCAAGGGCTTCTCCGACGAGGAGCTGCTCGAGGCCGGCCTCGTCGTACCCGGGCGCCGCGACCGGCCCTACGACCGGTTCCGCGAGCGCGTCGTCTTCCCGCTGGCCGACGACCGCGGGCGCACGCTCGGCTTCGGCGCCCGTACCCTCGGCGACGAGAAGCCCAAGTACCTCAACTCGCCCGAGACCGCCCTCTACCACAAGAGCGAGGCGCTCTTCGGGCTGCACACGGCGAAGAAGGCCGCTCAGCGCGCCGACCGCATCTACGTCGTCGAGGGGTACACCGACGTGCTCGCCCTCGCCCAGGCCGGGGTGCAGGAGGTGGTCGCGGCGATGGGCACGGCCCTGACCGAGCAGCAGCTCACGCGGCTCTCGCGGCTCACGCGGCAGCTGTACCTGTGCTTCGACGCCGACGCCGCCGGCCTCGGGGCCATGTCGAGGGCACTCACGCTGGCGCGCCGGCTCGGGCTCACGATGTACGTCGTGCGCATGCCCGAGGGTCTCGACCCCGCCGACTACCTCACCGGAGGAGCCAGCGGCGACGATTTCCGGCGCCTTGCCGACGACGCGGAGTCGGTGCTACACTACCGCGTCCGCCAGGTCCTCGATTCGCACGATCTCGAACGGTCCGACGGTCGCGCCCAAGCCTTCGCCCAGCTCAAGGGCGTGCTCGCCGACACGGCGAGCCCCACCGAGCGCGACGACGAGGTCCGTCACATCGCCGGCCGGCTGCGGCTCTCCGAGGAGAGCGTGCGCTACCTGCTGCGCAGCGGCGGGGGGGCGACGCAGGCGGCGCGGGCGGGCGCTGCGGCGCCCGCGCCCGGCGCCGCCGTCGTCACCGGCGGCGCCCACGAGCTCGAGGTGCGGTTCCTGGCGGCGTGTCTGGCGGTGCCCGAGGCGGGCGAGGAGCGTCTCGCCGGCATCGACGACGAGTACTTCGCCAGCGCCGAGACGCGGGCCGCGCGGCGCTGGACGGCGGCGCGATTGGCACTGCGAAATGCAGGGAAAAAGACGTCGGCGGCCGAGACCGCCGAGGGTGAGGACGACGGGAGCGAGGTAGTCGCGGAGGTCGTGCTGCGCTCCGGCCAGGAGCCGTTCACGACGACCGTGCTCGACGAGCTCTTCCTGCGCCTGCAGGAGGCGCACGTGGGGCGCCGCATCGCGCGGCTCAAGGTCGAGACGGGCGCAGGCGATACAGCTTCAGGGCAGGAGCAGCTCGCACGCCTGCAAGAAGTGCGCCGCCGCCTGCGCGAGGCGATCCGCAGGCTCCCCGTCGAGGAGTGACGGAGCGAAGGGCAGGGACACGAGGGTGACCGACATCTCCGAAGAGCGCAAGACCCCCGAGGCTGCCGAGTACGGCATCGAAGAGGTCCGCGTGCTCGTCGACGAGGGCCGCGAGCAGGGCTACCTGAGCAGCGACCACATCGCCGACGCACTGCAGGACGTCGAGCTCACGACCGACCAGATCGACGGCATCTACAACCTCTTCGCCGACCTCGGCATCGACATCATCGAGGGCGAGGGCGCGCTGCCCGAGGGCCCCGCCGAGGCCAAGCCCGAGGAGGAGGTCATCGTCAAGCTCGACCTCTCGGTCAAGACGCCGACCAACGACCCGGTGCGCATGTACCTCAAGGAGATCGGCAAGGTGCCGCTCCTCACGGCCGAAGAAGAGGTGTCGCTGGCCAAGCGCATCGAGCGCAAGGACATGGAGGCCAAGCGCAAGCTCATCGAGGCCAACCTGCGCCTCGTGGTCTCGATCGCCAAGCGCTACGTCGGCCGCGGCATGCTCTTCCTCGACCTGATCCAGGAGGGCAACCTCGGCCTGATCCGCGCGGTCGAGAAGTTCGACTACCGCAAGGGCTACAAGTTCTCGACCTACGCGACCTGGTGGATCCGCCAGGCGATCACGCGCGCCATCGCCGACCAGGCGCGCACGATCCGCATCCCCGTCCACATGGTCGAGACGATCAACAAGCTCATCCGCGTGCAGCGCCAGCTCCTCCAGGACATCGGCCGCGAGCCGACGCCCGAGGAGATCGCGCACGAGATGGGTACAACTCCACAGAAGGTCCGCGAGATCCTCAAGATCAGCCAGGAGCCGGTCAGCCTGGAGACGCCGATCGGCGAAGAAGAGGACTCGCAACTCGGCGACTTCATCGAGGACGAAGACGCGACGATGCCCGTCGAGGCCGTCAGCGAGATCATGCAGAAGGAGGAGCTGAACCAGGTGCTGAATACCCTGACGCACCGTGAGCGCAAGGTGATCGAGTTGCGCTTCGGGCTCAAGGGCGAGCACCCGCGGACGCTCGAGGAGGTGGGCCAGAAGTTCGGCGTGACGCGCGAGCGCATCCGCCAGATCGAGGCCAAGACGCTGGCCAAGCTCAAGGCGTATCGCGACTCGCAGCGGCTGCGCGACTTTCTGGACTGAAGTCCCCGGCCTGAGAACACGGGCGGACGGGAAAGGTCTTTGAGGCCCTCCGCGTGCGCTCTCACGGCCGCCCGACGGCCAAGGGGCGGTACCGCTCGCCGGTGCGCGCCGCACAGTCCTCATCTTTTTACGACGAGCGAGCGGCAGAGA
>DATHSP010000386.1:0-3434 GCA_035464075.1 Thermoleophilia bacterium
GTCGCCGGACGCGGCCGCGCCCTCGACGCGCGCGATGACGTCGCCCACCTGGGCCGAATCGCCGACGGCGAAGAGCTGCTCCGCGAGCACGCCGTCCACCGGCGACGGCACCTCGACGGTGGCCTTGTCGGTCTCGAGTTCAACGAGCGGGTCGTCGCGCTTCACGGCGTCGCCCGGCTTCTTCAGCCAGGCACCGACGAACACCTCGGTGATCGACTCACCGACGCTGGGCACGGTCACGTCAACGGGCATGGTCACGCTCCTCGAGGCCGGTGCGCGCCACCGGCGTGGGTTCGTTGCTGCGGCTCACTTGCGCCGCCCCTCGAGCACGGGGTCGCGGCTGGCGGTCACGTCGCCGAGGGCCTCGCGCAGCAGCTCGGCCTGTTCGATCCGGTGACTGCTCCCCGAGCCGGTGGCCGGACTGGCCGAGGCGGGCCGGTACACGCCCGAGAACGGTCGGCCCGCGACCTCGGATCCCCAGAGAACCCGCAAGCTGCGCCAGGCGCCCATGTTCTCCGGCTCCTCCTGGACCCAGACGACCGGCTCGGCGGCCGGGTAGGGCGCCAGGGCGGCGTCCACCTCGTGCTGCCGCAGCGGGTAGAGCTGCTCGAGGCGCACGATCGGGACGTCGTCGCGCCCCTGCTCCTCGCGGGCGGCCAGCAGGTCGTAGTAGACCTTGCCACTGCACAGCAAGACGCGGGAGGCCGCGGCCGGATCGACGGCGTCGTCGGCGATGACGTGGCGGAAGGCGGTGCCCTCGGCGAAGTCCTCCAGCGGGGAGGCCGCCTGCGGGTGACGCAGCAGGCTCTTGGGCGTCATGACGACGAGCGGCTTGCGCCACGGGCGCAGCACCTGCCGCCGCAGGAGGTGGAACATCTGGGCGGGCGTGCTCGGGTAGACGACCTGCATGTTGTCCTCGGCGCAGAGCGTGAGGAAGCGCTCGAGGCGGGCGCTGGAGTGCTCGGGTCCCGCGCCCTCGAAGCCGTGCGGCAGGAGCAGCACGAGGCCGGAGAGCCGGCGCCACTTGTCCTCGCCGGAGGCGATGAACTGGTCGAGGACCACCTGCGCGGTGTTGACGAAGTCGCCGAACTGCGCCTCCCACATGACCAGGGCCTCCGGCCAATCGAGGGAGTAGCCGTACTCGAAGCCGAGCACGCCGTTCTCCGAGAGGGGGCTGTTGTGCACGTCGAACACGCCGCCGTCGGCGGCCAGCGCGTCGAAGACGCGGTGCTTGGCGCCGGTCTCGAAGTCGTGCATCACCGAGTGCCGCTGGCTGAAGGTGCCGCGCTCGCTGTCCTGGCCGGTCAGGCGCACGCGCACGCCCTCCGCGATCAGCGAGCCGATCCCCAGCCCCTCACCCGCGGCCCAGTCGAGCGGGCGCTCGCCCTCGGCCATCTCCCCGCGTCCCCGCAGGAAGCGCATGAGCTTGGGGTTCGGCGTGAAGCCCTCGGGCACGGTGGCCAGCGTCCGCAGCATGCGCGCGGCCTCGCCGCGGTCGATCCCCGTGACGGCGTCGGGGACGTCGCCGTCGTCGCCGCCCACGTACTTCTGCCACAGGCCCTCGAAGGCGCTGTAGACCGGCTTGAACTCGTCGGTGCGGGCGACCGAGAGCTCCTGCTCGAGGTGCTCGCGGCGCGCCTCGGCGATGCGATCGGCGTCCTCGCGCGTCACCCCACCGAGCGCCAGCAGGCGCTCGAGGTAGGCCTCGCGGACGTTCGGTCGCCGTCGGATCTCGGCGTACATCGTCGGCTGCGTGAACGCCGGCTCGTCGCCCTCGTTGTGGCCGAAGCGGCGGTAGGCGTACATGTCGATGACCACGTCGCGCTGGAAGGTGCGGCGGAAGTCCATCGCCACCTCCATGACCTGCGCCACGGCCTCGGGGTCCTCGCCGTTGACGTGGAAGATCGGGCTCTGCAGCATCTTCGCGACGTCGCTGGCGTAGGTCGTCGAGCGCCCCTGCTCCGCCGTGGTGGTGAAGCCGACCTGGTTGTTGATGATCACGTGCAGCACGCCGCCGATGCGGTAGCCCTCGAGGCGCGACATGTTGAGCGTCTCCTGCACGATGCCCTCACCGATGAACGCGGCGTCGCCGTGGATGACGATCCCCAGCCCCTGGGTGCGGCCCACGTCGCCGAAGCGGTCCTGCTTCGCGCGCACGCGGCCCATCGCCACGGCGTTGACGAACTCGAGGTGCGACGGGTTGAAGGCGAGCGAGAGGTGGATCTTCTGCCCCGCCTGCGTCTCCCAGTCGCTGGAGTAGCCGAGGTGGTACTTGACGTCGCCGCGGCCCCGGTTCATCTCCGGGTCCTTGTCCTCGAACTCGCGGAAGATCGTGCGCGGGCTCTTGCCCATGATGTTGGCGAGGACGTTCAGGCGCCCGCGGTGGGCCATCCCGAGGACGACCTCGCGCACGCCCTGCGCGCCGGCCTTCTCGAGCGCCAGGTCGAGGAGCGGCACCAGGCTCTCGCTGCCCTCGAGCGAGAAGCTCTTCGCCCCGACGAACTTCTTCTGCACGAACTCCTCGAAGATCACCGCGTCGGTGAGCTTCGTCAGGATGCGCAGCTGGGTGTCGCGCGACAGCTCGACCCGGTTGCGGGTGCGCTCCATCCGGTGCTGCAGCCACATGCGCACCTTGAGGTCGTCGATGTGCATGAACTGCGCGCCGATCGAGCGCGTGTAGGTGGCGCGCAGCCCGTCGATGACCTCGCCGACGGTCTTGGCGCCGTGGAAGGTCGTCGGCAGCACGGGCCGCCCCATGTCGGCCTCGGTGAAACCGTAGAAGGCGGGGTCGATCTCGGCGACCTCGAAGGGTTCGCGCCCCAGCGGGTTGAGCTCGGCCACGCGGTGGCCGCGGACGCGGAAGTTGCGGATCAGCCGGTCGAGGCGCTGGTGCAGCTCGGCCTCGGAGGGGCCGCCCGCGGGGATGCCCTCGGGCGAGACCTTGACGCCCTGGTCGGCGGCGGCGATGGCGCCGTCGCCGACGCGACCCGGCGGGTCGAAGAGCGAGCCGCGCCGGAACGACGGACCAGGCCGAGTTCGCTGCGCGCCGAGCTCGCCGTCCCAGCCGGCGAAGTACGCGCGCCATTCGGGCGGCACGGAGGCGGGGTCCTCCTGGTACGCGAGGTGCAGCTCCTCGACGAAGGCGAGGCTGGCGGCGTTCGGCAGTTGGGGGACGTCGTCCATGGGTTCCTCGCGCCGTGGCCCGCGCCACCTGCGCGGCGGGGACCTCGGGGGTCGCGGCTGGGGTGTCGGGGCCCGGCGCGGATCCGGACCGCGGTTCGCCGCTGTTGTACCACGCTCCCGGCGCCGTTCCGAGCCCTGGGACACGCTGCGGCCGCCGTCGCCGGCGCGCCCTGTGGCGCCCCCCCGGCGCGGCCCGCGCGGCGGGTGGCGCGGCGGGCCGGAGGCCGGGCCGCCGTGGTAGACCGGGCCAT
>DATHSP010000387.1:0-4196 GCA_035464075.1 Thermoleophilia bacterium
GTCCGGGTGGCCGCCGGTGCGCGGCCGAGGGCGCGCTCAGGCTTCGGCGCGAGCCGCCGAGCGTCGGCGCAAGGCGAAGCCCAAAGCGACGGCGATGCCGAGCACGATCAGCCCGCCGACGATGCCCGACACGCTCGTGCCGGCGTCGACCGCCGGCCAGCCGGCGGCCTCTTCTTCGACGGCCGCGCCGTCCGCATCGCCGGCGCTCGCTTCAGCGGCAGCACCCCCGGCGGCGGCGTCAGACGCCGCGTCACCGGCGGGCTCAGGCATCGCCGCATCATCGGCCGCCTCGCCCTCCCTGAACCCGTAGTCGGGCAGGATCGCGATGCTCTCCTGCAGATCGGCCGCGGTGTCGTGCGTCCCTGAGGCGGTCTCGAGCTCCTCTTCGGTACCGGTGACCTTGGCGATCGACCACTCGAGGCCGTCGGCGTTGGACGAGGCGAACCACGCCAGCGCGCCGCCGGCCAGCACGGCGGCGATGCCGAGGCCGGCCAGGACGGGCTTGAGCTTCAGGCCGGCCAACGGCTTGCGCGCCGCTGTACGCTCGAGCAGCTCGGGCTGCGCCCGCAGCACGAAGAGCACCACGGCGGCGGTCACGAGACCCTCGACGACGCCGATGGCGAGGTGGATCGGCTGCATCAGCAGCAGGAAGGTCGAGAACGGGAGCGCGCTCACGCCCGACGCGGTGGTCTCGAGCACGACGGCGAAGGCCCCGAGTTGCAGGCCGACGACGGCGGCCAGCAGGCTGCCCGTGATCACACGGCCGCGCGAGGGCGAAGCCCCATCACCGACGATCTTGCGATAGACGTAAGGGTAGGCGATGAAGGCCGGGAAGAAGCCGAGGTTGAAGATGTTGGCCCCCAGGGCCAGCAGGCCCCCGTCGGCGAAGAACAAGGCCTGGACCGTGAGGATGGAAGCCATCACGAGGAAGGCCGCGTGCGGCCCCAGCAGTATGGCGAGGATAAGCGCTCCTCCCAGATGCCCGCTGGAGCCGGTGGCCGGGATCGCGAAGTTGAGCATCTGGGCGGCGAAGACGAAGGCCCCGGCGACGCCCATCAGCGGGATCTTGCTCTCGTCGAGGTCGTTACGGACCTTGCGCGCGCAGTAGACGGTCGTCGCCGCCGTCGCGCCCCACATGACGCCGCCGACTGCCGGGGAGAGAAGAGCGTCGGCCATGTGCATCGGCGTGATCCTCCTTGCCTCGTCCCGCGTCCGTGGGCCTCAGCGCGTACGTGCCACCCTGCGGCGCGTTCGCGCGTGCGGGGCACCCTGCGGCGCGTTCGCGCGTGCGTGCTACCCTGCTGCACTTTCGCGCGTTCGTGCTACCGTGCTACGCTTGCGCGGGTCGTGCTACCGCGCCGTCGGACTCTAGCCGAGGCTGGACGCCCCGTCAACCAGGTGCCGGGCGTGCCACGAATCGTGCAGTCTTGCCACTTCGCGTGCTATAGTCGGCCCCGCTTCGTGGCACGGGGGCCGGCAGTGAGCCTGCGGTCGCGCCCGTGACTTCGGCGTCGAGGAGCCGCCCGCCGGCGCGGACGGGTCGAGAAGGGATGTGACATGTCCAACGTCGTGAGGTTCGGGGTCTCGATCGACGAGCGCCTGCTCGAGCGCTTCGACGCGCTCATCGCCGACAAGGCCTACGTGAACCGCTCCGAGGCGCTGCGCGACCTGATCCGCGGCGCGCTCGTCGAGGAGCAGTGGGAGGTCGGCGAGGCCGAGGCGATCGGCACCGTCACGCTCGTGTACGACCACCACGCCAGCGACCTCGCCGACAAGCTCACCGAGCACCAGCACACCCACCATCACGAGATCGTCTCGACCCTGCACGTGCACCTCGACGCCGACCACTGCCTCGAGGTCGTCGTGCTGCGCGGCGTGGCTCGCGAGCTCAAGCGCATCGCCGACGGCCTGATCGGCACCAAGGGCGTCACCCATGGCAAGTTCGTGGCCACGACGACCGGCGCCATCGACTGAGCCGCGCGCGCCCGTGTCGACCGTCGCCGCAGGCCTCTCGACCCTCGACCGCCTCGACCGGCTGGCCCGCCGGGACACGGCGATCCACCGTGTCGACCCGCGGGCCAAGGTCGTCACCACCTTCGTCTTCATCCTCTGTGTCGTGTCCTTCGACCGCTACGAGGTGCTCGCCCTCCTGCCCTTCGTCCTCTTCCCCGTCGTCCTCGCCAGCGAGGGCGGCATCCCCTTCGGGTTCCTCGGCCGCATCCTGCTCGTGGTCTCGCCCTTCGCCCTCCTCGTCGGCGCCTTCAACCCGTGGTTCGACCGTGAGATCGTGGCTCAGGTCGGCGGCCTCGAGCTGTCGGGCGGATGGGTCTCGTACGCGTCGATCGTGCTTCGCTTCCTGCTGACGACCGCGGCCGCCCTCGTGCTCACGGCGACGACGAGCTTCAACGGCGTCTGCCTGGCGCTCGAGAAGCTGCGTGTGCCGGACGTGTTCGTCACGCAGCTCCTCCTCTTGTACCGCTACATCTTCGTGCTCGGTGAGGAGACCCTGCGCCTCGCGCAGGCCCGGCGCCTGCGCAGCTTCGGCGGCCGCGGCATGGGCCTGCGCGTGTACACGCAGATGCTCGGGCAACTGCTGCTGCGCACCGTCGCCCGCGCCCAGCGTATCTACCTCGCCATGAAGTGCCGCGGCTTCGACGGGCAGGTGCGCATGGCGAAGCGGCTGCACTTCGGGGCGGCCGACCTCGTCTTCGTGCTCGGGTGGTCGGCCGCCTTCGTCCTCTTCCGCATCGTCGACGTGCCGCAGTGGCTCGGCCGCCTCGTCACGGGGGCGGGGGGATGAGCCGCGCGCGTGAATGCCGCGCCGCCGCACCGGCGATGAGCCACGCGGGCGTGGCTTCGACCAGCGCGCGGCTCGGCCGCCCCCGCGGAAGGAGGCACCCGTGAGTCACCACACGATCTCGGTGCGCGGCCTCGGCTTCGTCTATCCCGACGGCACGCGCGCCCTCGACGGGGTCTCCTTCGAGGTCGGGCACGGCGAGGCGATCGCCGTCGTCGGCGCCAACGGCGCCGGCAAGTCGACCCTGCTCCTGCACCTCAACGGCCTGCTCAGCCCGTCCGAGGGCTCGATCGACATCGGCGGCGTGCCGGTGACCAAGGGCACCCTGCCCGAGATCCGCCGCACCGTCGGCATGGTCTTTCAAGATCCCGACGACCAGCTCTTCATGCCGACCGTCGCCGAGGACGTGGGCTTCGGGCCGACGAACCTCGGCCTCCCGCCCGAGGGCGTTGAGGCGCGTGTCACCGAGGCGCTTGCCCGCGTCGAGGCCGGTCATCTCCGCGAGCGGCCCCCCTTCCACCTCTCCGGCGGCGAGAAGCGCGCCGTCGCCATCGCCACGGTGCTCGCCATGGAGCCCAACATCCTCGTCATGGACGAGCCCTCGAGCGGCCTCGACCCGAAAGCACGACGGCGGGTGATCGCGCTGCTCGCCTCGTTCGCCCACACGCGCATCGTCGCGACCCACGACCTCGACCTCGCCGCCGAGCTCTGCGAGCGCACCATCGTGATGAGCGGCGGCCGGGTCGCCGCCGACGGACCGACCGCCGAGATCTTCGCCGACGACGCGCTGCTCGAGGCCGGCGGTCTCGAGCGCCCGCTCGGGATGCAGGCCTGCCCCGTCTGCCGGGCGCGGTAGTGGGGCCGGCCCGCGCTCCGGGCCGGCCCCGTAGGCGCGCCGGCGCCGGCCCCGCCCTCGTTCTCCTGCACCCGCGTCGCCGGCGCCTCAGCGCTCGGCGTCAGTCCGTGGCGGCCTCGCCGGCGTCGTCCTGGTCCCCGGCGCCACCGCCGTCATCCGCGGCCGCATCGTCCACCGTCTCATCGTCCACCGTCTCATCGTCCACCGCCGCGCCGCCGGCCTCCTCGGCTCCGCCGCGACCTGTGCCCTCCCCTTCGCCGTGCAGCCACACCGTCCGCTGGGGGAAGGGGATCTCGATGCCGCGCTCGTCGAAGGCGCGCTTGAGACGCACGCGCAGCTCCCGCGACAGCGCCCACTGCAGTCCCGGCTCGGTCTTGGCCGCGAGGCGCAGGGTGATCGCGTCCGGGCCGAAGTTCTCGACGCCCCAGATCTCGGGCTCCTCGAGGATCGGCGCGGTCGCGACAGCCTCGCGCCAGAGCTCGTCGGCGACCTCCTTGATCACGGCCGAGGCCTCCTCGACGTCGGTGTCGTACGCGACCTCGA
>DATHSP010000388.1:0-5959 GCA_035464075.1 Thermoleophilia bacterium
CGCAGAGCGCGTCTTCGCGGCGGAGACCGGGATCGAGTTGCAGGCTGCCTACCTGGCTCAGATCGGCGCCTACGGCGACCCCGGGCGCGACCCGCGGGGCGACGTGGTCACGGTCGCCTACCTGGCGGCTGCGCTGATCCAATCCCAGCCGAAGACCCAGCCGCGACCCCCTGACCACATCAGGCTGAGCCGCTTCATCCCCGTTGGCGTTGCGCTGGAGGTCGGCGCCTCACTGGCCTTCGACCACGGGCGCATCCTGGCCGACGCCGTGGAGCGTACCTTGGCACTGGTCGAGTCGACGGCCCTGGCGGTGGCCTTCTGCAGGGAGTGGTTCACCATCCCCTATCTGCGCCGGGTCTACGAGATCCTCTGGGACCTGCCGAGCGGCACCCTCGACGCCGGCAACTTCCACCACCGCATCATGAAGCTGAGTGGCCTAGTCGAGCCCGTGAGCGAGGAGGAGCTCGAGGCCAAAGCAGCCGAGGACCGCACGATCGAGCGCCGGCTGGGCATGATGGCCACGCTCGGTGAAGCGGAGACCGGCCGCGGCCGGCCGCCCCGCTGGTTCAGGCGCGGCCCGCTGATCCGCGAGGGCGGCGCAGCCGCGCCGCTCGAGCGCCCGTTCGTGCGGCCGCGCGCCTGACGACCGGGTTGGTCGCTTCAGTCGTGCTGGCGAGAGCGGTGGAGGCCGAGACCCTTTCACGCGCTGGTGCTCAAGGTGGGCGGTCAGGATCGGGGCGACCCGCCTTCGCTCGCCGGTCAACGGTGCAAATGAAAACCGCGACCCCTCCATGCGTCTAAGGTGCATGTAGGCATCATCGCGGCGAGGCCGTTTGGGAGCCATCGGCGGTCCTCGCTGCCGATTGGGGGCTCAGTCGTGGGTGTTCCGCGTGAGGCGCGCGCAGGTGCCGCGCCGGCCTTCTCGGTCGACGCCGACAGTCTCACCGAGATGAGTCGACACACGAGCTGCGCGGAGCCGCGACCAGACGATCTGACAGACCGAACTGACCGAACGACCACGGACGCCGATACCGAGCCGAACGCGGTCGCTCGCACCATCGGCGACCGCGACCGTCGGGCCTTCACACAGCTGATTCACGAACATGACCAGCGGTTGCGCGGCCTGGCCTACCGCCTCCTCGGTGACACCGACCTCATGGACGAGGTCCTGCAGGACGCCTACATCAAGGCCTTCGTGGGGCTGCCGGGCTTCAACGGGCGGTCCTCAATCGGCACCTGGCTCTACCGCATCACGTACACGACGTGCATCGACGCACTGCGTCGTCCGCGACGGCTGTCCGCACTGCCGGGCGATGTTCTCGAGTGTGTCAGCGATCCGGCGCCCGATCTCGGCGACGAGTTGGCGGAGCGCGAGCGGCTGTCTGTGGCGCTGGCTGCTCTGCCGCCCGAGCAGCGGGCCGCCGTACTGCTCGTCGACCGCGATGGCTTCGACTACAAGACCGTGGCCGAGATCCTCGACGTCCCCCTTGGGACGGCGGCCTCGCGCGTGTCGGCGGCGCGCCGCGCGCTGCGCCACGCACTGGGGTCGGCGGCAGCGAAGGAGGAACGATGAAGACCGATCACGACGGAGAGCTCGGCGCCGCCTTGCGGGGCCTCGAGGTACCGGCGCACCGGAAGGACTTCTTCGACAAGATGTGGGCGGAGGTCGAGGGCCGGCTCGCGGCCTTCGATGCCGCGGAGGCGGGCGTCGGCCCGGCGAAGACCCCGCGGTTCGGCGGGTTTCGCCGGCGGAGGACCTTCGGGGGGCGCCGGCTGCGCTTCGCGCTGGCCGCGACCCTGACCCTTCTGCTCACCGCCGCCGTCGTCCTGTTCGGTCTGCCCGGCGGCGAGCAGGTGGCCGACAAGCTGCCCGGCGGCTCCACCGCACAAGGCCCCGCCGCCCCTGTCTTGGGCGGACCCGAACCGGCGTCGGCCGCCGAGGTCGTGCAGATCGCCCAGGAGGCGCTGCGCAACGCCGGCACGATCGTCGCCGACCTCTACTGGAGCGACTACAAGGCGCTCCGATGGGAGCACCTCGAATCGAACGGCAACAAGACGCGGGTCGTCCTCTGCGCCGACGGCAGCTATCGGGCGACGCTCCTCGACTGGCAGCTGGTGCCGGAGAGATGGGGCGACCGGACGATCGACGTTCCCGGCATCGTCGGCAGCGACAAGGGGGAGGACGCCTCCTACGACGCGACCACGGGAGTCGAGCGCAGCTACTCTGCGGGTTTCGACCGTTGGATGGTCGCGCCGCCGGGCGTCTACAGCAACGAGAACGAGGTCCCTCTCGAGCAGGTCGAGGCCGCGGTCTACGTCGACGCCCGGGAAGAGACCGGCTGCGACCCTACGAATGGCAGCGTGGGGGGGATGGCCTATCCGGTTCCCGGGATCGGTCCCACGGTGTTCAGCGGGGTGGCATACGCCCTGCTGGCGGCCGGCGACGGCGCGGTGCGGACGACGACGTTCGACGGTCGTCCGGCGTGGGTCGTGAGCTGCGCCGTGGCGCCACAGCCGAGCCCGCCGGGGGACGAAGTGCCTTGGCCGAACGGCCCGGATGACAATCTCATCCTCACCGTCGACAAGGCGACGGGTCTGCCGGTGCGGACCCAGAAGCTCGCCGGTGACACGGTCTTGGCGGAGTGGTGCCTCATGGACCTGCAGGTCGACGTGCAGGTCCCCGAGGACACCTTCACGCTGGACTTCCCCAGCGGGCTCTTTCGTGACAAGCCCGTTGGGTCCATCACCTACGTCGACAATGGATTCCGCTCTGTGGCTCTCGACCTGGTCGAGGCCACCGTCGGCCGTGCCCCGATGGTGCCGACCCACGTGCCGGCGGGCTACGAGCTCTCGCGGGTCGCCGTGAAGCAGGAGGACCCGCTGACCGAGGAAGACCTCGGAGAGATGGGCCAGGACTCGTACTGGCAGATGAACAAGGCGCTCACGGGGAGCGCGATCGTGGCACTGCGCTACGGACGCGGCTTCGAGTCGCTGGCCGTGACGACGCGGGTGCTCGATCCGCAGGTCACCTCGGAGGCGTTCTCCATCGAGACCGACCCGTTCATCCGCACGTGGCCGGGAGCGACGGACGCCCGGACGCCGGTCGAGTTGACCTCCGGCGCCTTCGCCGGGGGCCGGGGCTTCGTGGTCGTGGGGCCGCTGACCACGCCGCACCTGTGGGTGGTCAATGACGGCATGCTGCTGATGGTCGGCGGCGACGCGTCGGCAGAGCAGCTCCTCGCGGTGGCCGGCTCGGTCGAGGTGTGGAGCTCACAGTAGCTCGAGGGTTCGTCGCCGTAGGCTCCCTTCGGCAACGGGGCGGCGGCGATGCCACACGCCGTCACCCCGTTCGTTCTCTGTCAGCCAACGCAGGCAACGGGTCGACCGACAGGCATGAGTGAGCCCCGCTGCGCCGACGGGTCGCCTCACCACGGCCCGTCACGCCTGCAGCGTGTCTCCCAAACCTGGTGTCGCTGGTTCGATTCCAGCCGGGGGCACCACAGACCCTGCACGTGGCGTCTTCCTCCGGCGCGCACCACACCGTCCGTCTCTGGTGACCGTGTGTGCTACGGTGCAGCTTCAGCCGACGCACCTTGGAGGGCGGTATGTCACAGGCTTTGACCGAAGCGATCCTGGGGATGCGCATGGACGAGGCCGTGACGCTCGCCAGGCGCATGCTCGAGGGCGGGGCGGACCCGCTGGCGATCATCGCGCACGGCAGCGAGGCGATGGAGGAGATCGGCCGGCGTTTCGCCGCGGGCGAGGCGTTCCTCCCCGAGCTCATCATGGGCGGCGAGATCATGAAGGCCGTCACCAGTGAAGTGATGCCGGGCGGGACCGGGTCGGCCGAGACCGACTCCAAGGGCACGGTCGTCATCGGCACCGTCCACGGCGACATCCACGACATCGGCAAGGACATCGTCGCGCTCATGCTGGGCATCGAAGGCTACGCCGTGCACGATCTCGGCATCGATGTGCCGGTCGAAGACTTCGTAGCGGCCGTCAAAGAGCACGACGCCGACATCGTCGCGCTCAGCGGGCTCCTCACGCTGGCGTTCGACGCCATGAGGAGCACCGTCGACGGCATCGCGGCCGACGGCCTCCGCGACAAGGTCAAGATCATGGTCGGCGGCGCGCCCGTGGATGAGAGCGTGCGCGCGTACACGGGGGCCGACGGCTGGGGCAACGACGTGAGTCGCGCCGTCAGCCTGGCCGCCGAGTGGACCGGCGGAGGCGCCTGATGGAGCGTGCAGCAGAGGAGAAGCTCGGGGATCGCCTCGTCGCCGACTGGGTGAGCGGGGCACACCTGCGCTTCGCGAGTGATGAAGCCAGGAGCAAGTACCAGGCCAGAGCCCAGCTCATCATCGACACGATCCGGCTCAAGGACACCGGCCGGATCCCCGTCATCCCGGCCGCCACCCAGAAGTTCGCCTTCGACTACGGTCCGGTGACCTTCAGGGAGGCGATGACCGAGTTCGACAAGGTGTTCGACGCCTACGTGCGTCAGTACGAGGACACCGACTTCGACGCCTACGTCGGCCCGGAGTTCATCTACCCGGCCGGCATGTTCGAGGCGCTGCGCTGGAACCGCGTGCGCCTCCCCGGCGTCCACCTGCCCGACGACAAGTCGTTCCAGTTCGTCGAGGCCGAGTACATGAAGGCCGAGGAGTACGACGAGTATCTCGACGACCCCTCGGACTGGATCCTGCGCAAGTACCTGCCCCGTCTCTCTCCGGAGCTCGAGCCGCTGGGTAAGCTGCCGCCGCTGCGCAACATGGTCACCTTCTTCCAGGGTCTGACGGACCTGGTCGTGGCCGCGGCCGAGAACCCGGGCCTGGTCGAGGCCATGAAGGCGCTGCAGGCGTCCGGACAGGCCGTCCAGGAGTGGTTCGACTACCTGGGCCGCATCGACCAGGAGCTTGGAGGCAGGCTGGCCCTGCCGCACCTCCTGGGGCCCATGGCCCACGCGCCGTTCGACATCATCAGCAACTACTACCGCGGCTGGCGCGGCGCCATCGTCGACATGTTCTCCAGGCCAGAGAAGATGACCGCTCTCATGGAGCGCCTACTCCCCTGGCAGCTGCAGTACGGCATCGACGGAGCCAAGGCGCTCGGGCAGCCGATCGTCACGATCTACCTCTACAAGGGCGCCGACGGCTTCATGTCCGACGAGCAGTACGAGCAGCTCTACTGGCCGACGCTCAAGAGGCTCATCCTCGGCCTCGTGGACGAGGGGCTTCTGGTGTGGCTCTTCACGCAGGGCAAGTACGACTCGCGGCTGCACCACTTCAAGGAGATCCCCGCGGGGACGTGTCTCATCCACCTCGAGAGCGCCACCGACGCCGTGCTTGCCAAGGAGGTGCTGGCGGGCTCGCAGTGCATCGAGGGCAACGTGCCCAGCTCGCTGCTGGCCACGGCCTCCGTGGGCGAGGTCGAGGCCTACTGCGTGAAGCTGGCCGAGAGCTGCGGCAGGGGCGGAGGCTTCATGATGGACTTCTCCGCCTTCCTGGATGAGGCGAAACGGGAGAACGTCAAGAAGATGATCGAAGTCGCCCGCGCCTATCGGGGGGGCGCCGGGACGGGAAGAACCTGACGCCGGTGAGGCTCCTGCACCGCGAGGCCGAGTGGTCCGCCTTCGGGACACTTGACGAGCGCAGGCCGCGGCCGGCCGACCGACTGCCGACAGCCGTTCGATCCCAGCCGGGGGCACCACTCCTGTCGCGCCGAAGCGTGCAGAAGACTCGAGCCGCCGGCTGAGTCACTCCTCTAGCCGCCGGCCCGGTCACTCCCCGAGCCGCCGGCTGGGTCACTCCCCGAGCGCCGCCGACACGGCGACCTGGAAGACGTCCTCTTCCGGCGTGATGCCGGTCCACGACTCGAAGAGCTGCATCGCGAGCTGCACCAGCATCTCCACGCCGTCGACGACGGCACAGCCCCGCTCCTTCGCCGTCGTCAGGAA
>DATHSP010000389.1:0-1629 GCA_035464075.1 Thermoleophilia bacterium
CCGGAGCTCTCGAGCTGGAACAGGCCGACGGTGCGCGCCGACCTGATGAGCTCGTACACCTTGGGGTCGTCGCGCGGCAGCTCCCAGGCGCTGACGTGCTCGCCGGTGCGCGCCTCGATGCGGCGCACGGCTTCGGCTATGGCCGAGTGCATCTTGAGCGCGAGGATGTCCATCTTGACGAGGCCCAGCGTCTCGACGTCGTCCTTGTCGAACTGGGCCACCACGACGCCCTTGGCCGCCCACTGCAGCGGCACGCGGTCGGTGAGCGGGTCGCGCGAGAGGATGAACCCGCCCAGGTGCGTGCCGAGGTGGGCGGGGAACCCCGACAGCCGCTCGGCGACGTCGACCAGGCGGCGGTAGTGCGGCTGCTGGAACTCGTGGTCGGCCAGCTCGGGGCGCTCGGCGAGCATCTCCCCGAGCTTGGCGGCGCCGCCCCAGGGGATGCGCTTGGACAGGCCGTTGATCTCGTCCGGCGTGAAACCGAAGGCGCGGCTGGCGATTCGCACAGCCGAGGGCGCGCGCACGGTGTTGACGGTGGCGACCATGGCGACCCTGTCGTGGCCGAAGCGCTCGTAGATGTAGCTGATCACCTCGTCGCGTCGCGCCGAGTCGAAGTCGATGTCGACGTCGGGCATGCCGCGGCGCGCGGGATTGAGGAAGCGCTCGAAGAGGAGCTCGTGCGCGATGGGATCGGCGTCGGTGATGCGCAGCACGTAGCTCACGATGCTGTTGCCGGCCGAGCCGCGGCCCGAGTAGAGGATGCCGCGGCCGCGGGCGAACTCGACGATGTCGCGCACGGCGAGGAAGTACTCGGCGAAACCGAGATCCTCGATCACGCGAAGCTCGCGCTCGAGACGCGAGGTGATCTCGGGCGTGAGCACGTCGTAGCGCTCGGCGGCGCCCGTGAAGCAGTGCTTCCACAGCAGGGAGAAGGCGGTCTCGCCGGGCGGCAGCGGGTAGGCGGGGAAGAGGAGCTGCCCGAGGCCGAGGTCGAGGCGGCAGCGCTCGGCGATGCGGGCGGCACCGGCGACGGCGTCGGGGTAGCGCTGGAAGAGGCGGCGCATCTGCGCCGCGCTCTTGAGGTAGAGCTCGGTGTTCTTGCGCCCCAGAGGGTTGGGCAGCGGCTGGTTCGCGGCCTCGGCGGCGAGCACGTCGTGCAAAGGGGCGTCGTGCTGCCGGGTGTAGTGGACGTCGTTGGTCGCGACCGTGGGCAAGCGCAGCTCGCGGGCGAGCAGGTGGAGGGCGCGGAGCCACTTCGTGGAGTCGGGGAGCAGCTCGTGCTGGAGCTCGACGAAGAAGTCGCGACCGAAGATCTCGTAGTAGACGGAGGCCGCGCGGCGGGCGCCCTGCGGGTCGCCGGCGAGGAGGCGCGACCAGACCTCGCCGCGGCGGCAGCCGGAGAGGGCGACGAGGTGGCCGCTGTGGGCGGCGAGGGTCTCGAGGCGGGCGAGCGGCGGCTCGCCCGGGTGCTCGAGATGGGCGGCGCTGATGATGCGGCAGAGGCTGGACCAGCCGGCGTAGTCGCGGGCGAGGAGCACGAGGTGGTGGCCGCCGGCGGCCCTGGCGGCGGCCGGCGGCACCGTCGCCGCCGCCCTGAGGTGCCGGATGCGGCCGTCGTCGCCGAGGGCG
>DATHSP010000390.1:0-1887 GCA_035464075.1 Thermoleophilia bacterium
AGCGCGGCCTGGGCCGCCGGCAGGGCGCCGAGCACGTCGGCGAGGCCACCGGTCTTGGCGAAGGGGACCGCCTCGGCGGTCGCATGGAGGAGCTGCACGGCCGCCAGTCTACCGCGACCCCGACCGAGCGCTCCGCCGGCCCAGCTCGGGCGGCGCCGCCAGGGGGTCTGGTCCATCGCCCCCCGATGCGCACCAGGACACGGTTCTCATGGCAGAGGGCACCTATACTGCCGCATGAACTCCTGCCTCTCGGTGCCCACCGACCCCCGCCTCCTGGTGATCTCGTGAAGCGGCCCGTCTTCTTCGTCCTGCTGGTGACGGGTCTGCTGACGACCGTCGTCGTGCAGGCCCAGTTGTCGCGCGACTTCGCCGGCGAGTTCCTCGGCACCCCGGGCGGACGCGCGCTGGTGCAGGCCTACGGCGCCCTCAAGACGGGTTACCTCGAGGACATCGACGACGAGGCGATCATCCGGGGTGCGATCAACGGGATGATCGAGGCGGTCGGCGACCCCTACACCTACTACCTCGAGCCGCGCGATGCGGCGCGGGAGATGCAGGACCGCAGCGGGTCGTTCGAGGGCATCGGCGCGGTGCTCACGCCGTACAACCGCCAGACCGGTCGCGGCGTCGAGATCCTCAACGTGTACCGCGACGGTCCCGCGTACGAGGCCGGCGTCCAACGTGGCGACATCTTCCTCGAGGTCGACGGCGTCGACGTCGCGGAGTTCACCACCACCGAGGTGGTCGAGCTCGTGCGCGGCCCCGGCGGCACGACGGTCCGCATCACCTTCCTGCGGCCGGGCGAGGATGAGCCGGTCGCGTTCGAGATCGTGCGGGCGACGATCGAGATCGTCAACGTCTCGGGCGCGGTCGTCGAGGGGGACGTGGGCTACGTCCACATCAGCTCGTTCGGCAACCAACTCGTCTACGAGCAGCTGCTCGAGACGATCACGCGCCTGCAGCTCGATGGCGCGAAGTCGTTCGTGCTCGACCTCCGCGACAACCCGGGCGGGCTGCTGACGCAGGGCATCCTGGTGGCCGACGAGTTCCTCGAGCGGGGCGACATCGTCTTCCAGCGCGCGCGCGGCGTCACCCAGCGGCTGGCCTCCGCCGACCCGGGCGGCCTGGTGGACGCGCCCATGGTCGTGCTCGTCAACCGCAACTCGGCCTCGGCCTCCGAGATCGTCGCCGGAGCCCTGCAGGAGAACGCTCGGGCGCTGATCATCGGCGAGCGGACCTTCGGCAAGGGCGTCGCGCAGAGCGTCGTGTCGCTCGCCGACGGCGGCCAGTTCGCCTACACCTCGTTCGAGTGGCTGACCCCCGACCGGCGCTCGATCAGTGCCGAGGGGATCGTGCCCGACGTTCTCGTGACCGACTCGCGGCTGGCCCAGACGATCTCCGTCGAGGGACGCGGCGGCGCCGTCGGCCAGACGATCACCATCCTGATCGACGGCGTGGAGGTCGGCAGCACGGCCGTGGGCGACGACGGCACCTTCGAGTTCGTCGCGCTCGGCCGGCGGCCGCAGCTCTCGGAGGTCCAGGGCGAGGCCCTGGTCGACCTGGAGGGCGACGACATCCTGCTGGAGGCGGTCGCCGCCCTGCGCGACGGCAGGGCAGTGGCCGCAGGCGAACGCTGAACGAGCCGCGCGACGGGCGATCCGCGTCGCGTGACTGCGGGCGCGTGGCGCGGAGCCCGCGAGCGTGATCGAGGTCGAGGGGTTGGTCAAGCGCTACGGCGCGCACCTCGCCGTGGGCGGGGTGGACCTCCAGGCGCGCCCGGGCGAGGTGGTGGCCCTGTTGGGGCCGAACGGCGCGGGGAAGTCGACGACCATCCGCGCCATCACGGGGCTGCTTCGCCCGACGGCGGGCCGCGTGCTCGTCTGCGGC
>DATHSP010000391.1:0-6224 GCA_035464075.1 Thermoleophilia bacterium
TCCGCCGCCCGGGGGCAGCGGCCCGCCGGGCGGGACCGGCGCACCCGGTGGCACGGCGGCGGCGGCCGTGCGGCGCCGCCGCCAGTCGCCGAACGCCATGAGGGAGGCTCCGATGCCGAAGAGCATCATGACGAGGATCAGCAGCCCGCCGAGCACCGGCACGACCGACACGATCGAGGTCGCCACCACGCCGATCGTCATGGCGAGGAAGAGCTGGTTGCGGTCGCTGACGCGACCGGCCACGAAGCGCTCGGCGATGAACGTGCCGACGCTGACGACGGCGAAGAAGTAGGCCAGCAGCAGCGTCGGGATCCCCGGGATCAGCACGAGCAGGCCGACCACGCTGATGACGAGCGCGACGATGATCAGCGGGGCGATGACGAAGAAGGTGAGGGCGCCCCAGCCGAGTGACGCGGCCGGCCGGGCCGAGAGCTGGCGCCCCACGGCCCTGATCTGGTTCGGCAGCAGCGCCGCCGCGACCAGGCCGAGGACGAGGAACACGAGGGTCGTGACCACCCAGCCCCCGAAGGAGAAGAACTGGCGGAAAGGCTCCGCGGCGCCCGTGCCTACGACCCAGCCGATCACCGAGCCGAGGTCGCCGCCGCTGATCTCACGCACATCGCCCGAGACCTCGGCACCTGGCTCCTGCGTCACTTCGCCGCCGAAGGCGATGACCCCGTCTTCGCCGGGAGCGAGGGCCGTGCCGACGCGCGCCGTGCCCGCGAGCACGACGCGGCCGCCGAACGCGACGATCTCCTCGGTCACCGTGCCGGCGACCTGCACGTCGCCACCGAACACCACGACCGGGCCCTCGACCGTGCCCTGCACGTCGACGTCGCCGCCGAAGACCACGAGGCCTCGGTACGTCTCGCCCGCCGCGACCGCCACGTCCTCCCCGAAGCGCACGACGGGATCGTTCGTCTGCGCCACGGCCGCGAGGGCGAGAGGCGCGTCCGGGCGGGTCGCGCCGCCGACGGATGTGTCCGCCGCGCTCGGGCCGACCAGGGATGTGCCTGCCGACGCTGCGGCGGGCGACCAGACGATGAAGGCCACCGCCACGGCCAGCAGGACGAGGATCGGAAGGAGTTGCCTCCTGAGAGTCACGCGGTCCATGGGGATACCTCCACTCACTACGGACGGGTCGGTGCGTCGGGGGTCGGTGCGTCGGTGGCGGGCGCTTCTGTGGCCGGAGCACCGGGGGTCGGCGCCGCCGGCTCGCCGGGCGAACCGGGCTCCGCCGGCGGCGCCGTCGTGGCCGGCGGGGGGCTCGCCGGCGACGTAGGGGTCTGCTCTGAGGCGGGTGCCGAAGAGGGGCCGGCCGGCGACGGCGTGGACGGCGCATTCTGCGGTGGCTGCGCATAGGACGGCGCCTGCGGGTACTGCGCGCTCTGCGGTATCTGCGGGTGGTACGGCGGCTGCCGGTACTTGAGCCCTGGTGGCAACTGAGACTGCGCGTACGGCGGCGCCTGAGGACCCTGCTGCACCGCGGCCTGCGTGTCCTGCGGCGGCTGCGCGCCCTGCGGGTACTGCGGCCACTGCGGATACTGCGGCGGCTGCGGATACTGCGGCGGCTGCGGATACTGCGGGCTCTGCGGGTCCTGCGGCGCCTGAGCGCCCTGCGGGTGAGGCGGATACTGCGGCGACTGCGGAGCCTGCTGCACCGGCGCCTGCGGCGGGTACTGCGGCGCCTGCACCGGCTGCGCCCACGCAGGCGGTCCCGCCGGCGCGGACGGGGGCGCCAGGCGCCCGTCACCGAACAGCGCCGTCGCCAGCTTGCCGCAGAGCCAAGCCCAGCCGTGGACCACGTGGAAGAGGGCGATCACGATGAGCACGCCGACAGGCACGAGGGCGAAGGCGACGGCGGGCGAGTCGATACGCTGACCGCCGATCCACAGCGCGTCGAAGCGCTGGAAGAACGGCGCGCCGATGAAGGCGGCGGCCAAGCCGGCCTGCGTCGTCACGATGGTGAACGAGACGATGCCGATCGGGAGTCGCGCGAGCAGGAAGACGAGGTCCTTCCAGGTCGAGGCCGAGGCGAAGTGCGCCTTGAGCTTGTTCCAGACACCGTCGGCCGCCTCCCACGCCCGCGGCGCCGGGGCAACGGGCGCACGGAGCAGCTCGCGGGCGAGGATGCGCTCGAAGCCGGCGAAGAGGTACCACGCCCCGGCCACGAGCAGCAGCATCGGGATGCCGACCCAGACGATGACCAGGCTGAGACCGACGCTCAGGCCGACGACGAGGAAGATGAAGTAGAAGAGCCCCAGGGGGAAGGCGAGCCACAGGTACACGTAGTCGAGCCACGTCTGCGGCCGCGCGACCACGCCGAAGAAGTACTTCAGGGCCGACATCGTGTGCTCACCTCCTCGCGTCGTTGCGTACTGTGCACGAGAAGGTTAGGGCACGATGAGCGCGAGCGCGTCTTCCCGGGCGGGTGAATCGCCTGCGCCCGCGGTGGGATTCGCCCGGCGGCGCTCCTACCCCCGGGGTGGTAGACGATGCAGCGCGGCGCCGCGCACCGTGCGTCCGCGCGGAGCGACCCCGGCGACCGGCTCGGGCGTCCGGCTCAGATACCTGGCCCGGACGCCCGGCTCAGACGCCGGGCGCGGTCGTGCCGGGCTCGATGAGCCCGCTCTCGTAGGCGAGGATCACGGCCTGCGCACGATCCCTGAGGGCGAGCTTGGCGAACACGTGCTTGACGTGCGTCTTGACGGTGCCCTCGGAGAGGTACAGCTGCTGGGCGATCTCGTGGTTCGAGAGCCCGCGGGCGACGAGCAGCAGGACCTCGCGCTCGCGTTCGGTGAGATCGTCGAGGCCCTGAGGGGCCGAGAGCTCGCGCCGCGTACGCAGCTGCTCGCGCTCGCGGAAGTGCTCGATGAGGCGCCGGGTGACCCCGGGATCGATGAGCGCGTCGCCGGCGGCGACGACGCGCACGGCGTCGAGCAGCTCCTCGGCCGGCGTGCGCTTGAGGAGAAAGCCGCTCGCGCCGGCGCGCAGGCCCTCGTACACGTACTCGTCGAGGTCGAACGTCGTGAGGATCAGAACGCGCGAGCTCGTCTCGCGGCCCAGGGCGGCGATCTCGCGCGTCGCCTCGATGCCGTTCATGACCGGCATCTGCACGTCCATGAGCACGACGTCGGGGTCGAGGCGGCGCACGAGGGCGACGGCCTCGGTACCGTCGCCGGCCTCGGCGGCGACCTCGAGGTCGTCCTCGGACTCGAGGATGAGACGCAGGCCCGAGCGGACGAGCTGCTCGTCGTCGGCGAGCACGATGCGGATCGTCACGTCGTCACCTCTCCTTCAGCGGCAGGCGGGCCTGCACAAGATAGCCGCCCTCGGGGCGGGGGCCCGCATGCAGTTCTCCCCCGAAGATCATCACGCGCTCGCGCATGCCGGCGAGGCCGCGGCCGCCGGTCTCGGACGGCGCCGCGGCCGCGCCGCGCCCGTCGTCGGCGACGGTCACGAAGAGCATACCGTCGCGGCAGCCCACCTCGACCCAGGCGCGCGCCCGGCCGGCGTGCTTGAGCACGTTGGTGAGCGCCTCCTGCACGATGCGGTAGGTGGTGAGGTCGATGCTCGCCGGCAGGTCGCCCGGGCCGGGCTCGAGCGCCAGCTCGACGGGGAGCCCGGCCTCGCGTACCTGCTGCACGAGCGCGGGGATGCGCTCGACCCCGGGCGCCGACTCCATCGACACGTCCTCTTCGGCGCGCAGGATCCCGAGCATGCGCTCGATGTCGGCCAGCGCCTGGCGGCCGGCGGTCTCGATCGAGACCAGGGCCTCGCCCGCCAGCGCGGGCTTCTTCTCGAGCACGCGGCGCGCTGCGCCGGCGTGAAGCACGACCACGTTGAGGGCGTGGCCGACGCTGTCGTGCAGCTCGCGCGCGAGCCGCGCGCGCTCGTCGGCCACGGCTTCGCGGGCGCGCGCGTCGCGGTCGGCGGCGAAGAGCTCCGCCCGGCGCTCCGCTCGCGCCGCCGTCATCCGGTAGGCGCGCACCGCCCAGGCGACCGCCCAGGCGACCGAGAAGACCGCCCAGATGGCGACGAACTGCCCGAAGGGCATCTGCCCCCAGTAGAGCACGAACACGAGCACGAGGCCGGCGGCGAGCACGAACCCGCCGATGATCGCCCGCCGCACGCTGTCGAAGGCGGCGGTCGTGACGGCGGCGATGATCACCGCCCACAAGGTCGCGTTCATCGGCTCGTAGTTGAGAACGGCCAGCGCGGTGACCGCGACGGTCGACGCGCCGAGAACGGCCAACGGCGAGAGCCAGAGCGCGGCGAGAGGGATCGTCACCGCCAGCATGAGCACGAGCGACAGGGTGTCGTCGGGGCGGAACCCGAGCTCCCCCTCGCGACCGAAGAAGGTCACGAGGGCGGCGACCGTGATGAGCAGCGCCGCGCCGACGCTGATCACCGCCGGGTCGATCAGCCTGCGCAGGCGAGAGCGGCCGCTGTCGGGAGGTTCGTCCACGGCACGCAGTATAGCGGGCTCGGGCGAAGGGACCGGCGGGCGGTGCACGCGATACTCCGCGCGGCCGGCGGCGGGTGCTCAAGGTCGACGCCGCACGCCTGCGGGGGACGCGGCCGCGGGGTGCCCGGCGCCGAAGGATAAGGTGGTGGAGGCGGCGGGAATCGAACCCGCGTCCACGGGTGCCTCGGCGGAGTCTCTACAAGCTTAGCCGGCGCATTTGATCTCGCTCGCGGCCCCCGCGTCGGCCGGGTGCCGGTCGCCAGCCTCGATCAGTCTCGAGCCTGCTGTCGAAAGCGCACGGTCGCCCCAGGCTGGCTCATCTGACGGGCGTCCGTGCCACCGACCTTCGAGCAGCGCGGCCCTGGTCGCGTCGACGGAGGCCGCCCATGCGACAATCATCAGCCATGGTCGTCACCGTCAGATTCTCTCGGCGGCGTGCTCGCGGACGTCGTCGAGAATCGCGCCGAGGCCCGCCTCCTGCTCGGCGGAGAGGCGGAAAGGCCGCTCCGCCGCGCGCAGCCTGGCGACCTTGTCCTGCACGCGCTGCTTCAGCGTCCGCTCTCCGTCGGCGGCCCAGCGGTCGTGGACTGAGTGGTCGAAGAGGTCGCCCATCCAGAACTCGCGGTAATGCTCGCGCGTGTACCTTGTCCCGAGGAAGCTGCCACCGGGTCCGACCGTCCGGATCTCGTCGAACGCCAGCGTCTCATCGCTCACCGGCGCCGCGCGCACGAAGGCCCGGGCGTAGCCTGCCAACTCGTCGCCGAGCACGATCGACTCGTGCGAGCCCTGCATCCCGCTCTCGAGGTAGCCGACGTCGTGCAGGAGCGTGGCCCGCGAGAGGGCGCCGAAGAGGGTCGTGAGCGCCGCGTCGGCGCTCCACTGCTCGTCCAGCGCCTTGGAGTCGGAGTCACCGGCGTAGGAGAAGCTCGGCAGCCCGTAGAAGCGCGCCAGGTCGCAGCAGCACTGCATGGCCGCCGCGTTCTCGGGAGCCGTGTAGGGGTCCGTCATGGTACGCATGTCCATGACGCTGCCGCCGGCGCCGTAGACGAACGGCGCCCCGGCGTTCACGAGCTGGTGCAGGACAAGGCCGCTGAGGGTCTCGGCGTTGGCCACCAGCACGACGCCGGCCACCGAGCGCGGCGCGGTGGCGCCGGCGTTCGGCGCCGGACAGTAGATCAGCGGCACGTGAAGCTCCGCGCAGGCGATCACCTTGGTCAGCGCGTCCGCGTCGTGCTGCAGCGGCGGGGATGGCATCGCGTAGATGGCGAAGCTCTCCGCCTCGCCGCAGAGACCCGCCATGGCACGGATGCGCCCGACGACCGTGCCGTCCCGAGGCGCGACGATGAGCGGCTTGCGCGTGCCGCGCAGCATGGCCGCGACCGAGGCGACGTCGTCGAGCTCGCGCGGCACGTCCTCAGGCATGCCCATGCTCATCACGAAGTCGATGTTGGGCAGGTGCTCGCAGAGGGCCGCCTGACTCTCGACGTCGGCGAGCCGGGCACGACGGCGCTCCCCAGTCTCGGGGTCCCGCGTGTACAGGACGTCCGATCCGGTCCCGTAGTACTTCTCGCCGTTGCGGAGGAACAGCGGCCCCGTCTCGCCGCCCCGGGGCCTCAGCACCCATTCGCGCGGAGCGCTGGCCAGCGCCTCGTCGACAAGCCGACCGGGGATGCGCACCCGACGCCCGTCGACCTCGCACCCGGCAGCCTGGTAGCGCTGAAGGGCCGGCTCGAACATGACGTCCACGCCGACCTCC
>DATHSP010000392.1:0-2819 GCA_035464075.1 Thermoleophilia bacterium
TTCTTCGTGCCGTTGCTCTCCACGCTCACTTCAGCGCCCCCTCGACCCTGGCCCGCAGCTCGCCGACGCCGAAGGGCCGGCCGTCGTAGCGGTTCACGTCGACGTCGACGTGCAGGCCGTGGCGGCGCATGAGGCCGGCGAACTGCCCGGTCGCGTTCATTTCGACGACGGCCGTGCGCTCGCTGCCGGCAAGGGCGGCCTCGAGCTGGCGCGTCGGGAAGGGCCAGAGGACGACCGGCTGGACGACGCGCGCGCCGATGAGCTCGCCGATCTCGCGCAGGGCGCCCACCGGCGAGCCCCAGGTGACCACCGTCCGCGTCGCCGCGGGGTCACCGTAGACGTTGACCAGGGGCAGGCCGTCGAGCTCCTCGGCCATCGCCCGCCCCTTGCGCAGCCACTTGTCCTGCATCCGCACCGTCATCTCCGGGTCTTCGGTGGTGACGCCGTACTCGTCGTGTGTGTAACTGTTGGCTTTCACGATGGCCGCTTCGCGGCCGGGGAAGGCCAGTGGCGAGACGCCGTCGTCGGTGATGAGGTAGCGCTGGTAGGCGAGGTCGGGATCGTCGCTCATGGGGGCGCCGTCCCAGTCGAGCTGCCGCAGACGCGGCAGCTCGGGCACGGCGCCCATGTCGAAGCTCTGCGAGCTGTCGTGCAGGGTGCGGTCGCCGAGGACGATGACCGGGAGCTGGTACTTCCACGCCAGGTCAATGGCCAGGTTGCTCCAGGCGTAGGCCTGCTCGACGTCGCCGGGGGCGATGATCGCCCGCGGGAACTCGCCCTGGCCGGCGGTCAGGGCGAACTCGAGCTCGGTCTGCGAGGTGTACGTCGGCAGGCCGGTGCTCGGCCCGGGGCGCTGGCCGAGCACGACGACGACCGGCAGCTCGGCCTGACCGGACATGCTCAACCCCTCGACCATGAGGGCGAACCCCCCGCCCGAGGTGCCGACGGCAGCGCGTTCGCCCGCGTACGCGTGGCCGAGCGCCATGAGCATGGCGGCGATCTCGCCCTCGGGCTGCACGACCTTGAGCTCGAAGCGCGGCGCCTGCCTGGCGAGGAAGTGCAGGAGGCCGGTCGCCGGCGTCATCGGGTAGCTCGCGTACGCCTTGAGCCCGCCGCGGATCAGGCCGAGCCCGACGGCCTCGAGACCGCCGAGGATCGGCTGCGGCGCGCCGCCCGGCAGGTCGACCATCAGCTTCTCGGTCGCGAGGTCGTAGCCGCGGCGCGCGACCTTGAGGTTGAGCTCCGTCTTCTTCGGCTGGTACCGCGTGATGACGTCCTCGAGGACCTCCCACGGGATCGAGATCGCCTTGCAGAAGGCGCCGAGGATCGCCGAGTTGCGCATGACCGGCGGCGCCTCTTCCTGCTCGAGGATCGTCTTCACCGGGATGCCCGTGCGGAACGGGTGCAGGCTCGCGGGGAGACCGGAGGGCTTGATCGCCTCGGAGTCGAACACGGTGATCGGCCGCTGCTTGAGCCGCCACTCGTGGCGCTCGATCGTCTCCGCGTTGAGAGCGACAAGGACGTTGACGTGGTCGCGATGGGCACTGATGCGCTGCCGGTGGGCGCGCACGATGACGAAGTTGTGGCCGCCGCGGATGAGCGACGGCGCCTCGACGTGGCGGAAGAGCCGGTAGCCGATCGCGTTCATGAGGTGCGCGATCATGCCGCCGGCCTCGGTGATGCCGTCGCCCGCCTTGCCGCCGATGAGTACGGAGAAGGAATCCATCAGGCGTGACTCTACCCCGAGGCCGCCCGGGTACGCACGTGGCCCGGCCCAGCTGGCCGGCGATCAGCCGTCGTCGTAGCCGCCTGCGGGGGCCAAGGTCGCGTCGGCGACGAGGAGGCCGACCACGAGACCGGCGGCGATCACGAGCGCCGCGCCCAGAAGATCGATGCCGGCGCTCGCCCCCATCAGCGCGGCCGTGACACCGCGCTGCCCGAGCGACCCCGGCACCAGGACGGCCAGGCCGGGCAGCAGGGCCAGCGCCGCCGGCCGTCGGGAGAGGCGCGCGTAGGCGTTGCTCCAGAGGCCGAGCCCGAGGCTCGCGAGGGCGACGCCGAGAGTCGCTCCGAGGAGCCAGGCCCCGAAGCGCGCGCCCACTAGTGCCACCGCGACGGAGACGGCGACCAGCCACAGGTCGGCGGGCCGCGAGTTCGTGGCGATGAGGAGAGCCACGCTGGAGAGCCCGGCAGCGGCCACCAGCATCCACAGCGTGGCCGGGTCGCCGGGCGGGCCGGAATCGGGCACCAGGCCCAGCTCCGACATGATCTTGTAGCCGAGGAACGAGCCGATGCTGAGGTTGAGCAGGGTCATCATCGCCCCGGCGAGGCGCGCCGTGCCGGCGGTGAGGTGACGCGCGGCGATCTCGGCCACGCCGAGGGTGATGCCGAGACCCGGAAGGAGCAGGATCACGCTCGCCAGCGACACGCTCGCCGGGCGGACCTCGGGCAGGATGTGGGCGGCGGCAAGAGCGAGGACGGTGGCGAGCAGGCCGGCGAGCAACTCGGTGAGCCGGGCGAGCCGGGCGTACCGCCGGCCGAGCACGATCAGCACGCCGATGGCGAGGCCGACCTCCGCCGCCACGGCAGCCTCGATCCAGTGACCGCTCAGCAGGAGGTCGAAGGACGCCGCCCCGACGCCCGAGGCGAAGACCGCCATGAACCAGGGGAAGCGCAGCGGGGACCGGGTGATGAGGTTGAGCTCGGCGTGTTCCTGCTCGGCGGTCAGGTCGCGCGCGATGACGCCGTCGAGCACGCCGGTTACGAGGGACAGGCTCTGCAGGTCGATGGTCGCCTCGTGCGTGCGCAGCAGCACCACG
>DATHSP010000393.1:0-9092 GCA_035464075.1 Thermoleophilia bacterium
GCGGGCCGCCCCCCTCGCCGCCTACCATCACCCAGACGCCGCCGGCTTCACGCGCGACCGCCGCGCCACCGCCTACCGCAGCACGACGAACGCGTCGGCGGTGAGCTCGTACTCATCATCCTCGTTGAGGTCGTGCACGCGGATGCGCTCGAGCTCGCCCTCGCCGTGCAGCGAGAGCGGCTGCGCCTCGGCGAGCACCTTCACGTCGGAGAGCCGCAGGGCCGAGCGCGTCGCCGCACTCACTTCCGGGTCCTTGGCCGTCGTCATGAGCACGACGCGGGCGGTGTGGTCGGTGAGGGCGATCGCCGTCTGCGCGGCGGCGTCCCCGGTGTCGAGCACGACGACGCGCTGGTCGGCGAGCGCCGCCGGGTCGGCGACCACCGTGTACACGCCCTTGCCCTCGTAGTCCGCGAGGCCGGCGATCTCCACCGGCTCCGCCTCCGCGGACCCGCCCGCCCCGCACGAGGTCGCCGCCGGTGCGGTGTCGACGTCATCGGGGCGTACGCCGGCGCGCCAGTTCTTGACCGCTTCGTGCAGCGCGTCGGCCGCCAGGTTGGAGCAGTGCATCTTGATCGGCGGCAGACCGTCGAGCGCGTCGGCGACGTCGCCGCGGCTGACTTCGAGCGCTTCATCGAGGGTCATGCCTCTCACCAGCTCGGTGGTCATGCTCGAGGTCGCCACCGCCGAACCGCAGCCGAAGGTCTGGAAGCGGATGTCCTTGATGCGGTCGTCCTCGACCTCGATGTACATCTCCATGAGATCACCGCAGACCGGGTTGCCTACCCTCCCCATGGCGACGTTCGGCCCCTCGAGGGTGCCGACATTGCGGGGATTGCGGAAATGGTCGAGCGTCTTCTCCGAATACTGAGTCGATTTCATCGTCGTCCTTCTCCGTCGTACGGTGAGCCGCTCATGCCTTCGCGCGGTAGAGCGGTGAGAGCGCCCGCAGGCGCTCGATGACCGGCGGCAGGGCCGCCATGATGCGCTCGACGTCGTCCTCGCGGCTGAAGCGCCCGAAGGTGAACTCGAGCGAGCCGTGCGCCTCCTCGTGCAGCAGGCCGCAGGAGATGAGCGTGTGCGAGGGTTCGAGCGTCTTCGAGCTGCAGGCCGAGCCCGTCGCCGCGGCGACGCCGGCGTCGCGCAGCGAGAGGACCATGGCCTCGCCCTCGACGCCGTCGAAGCGGAAGTGGGCGTTGTTCGGCAGGCGCTGCTCGGGATGGCCGTTGAGGTGCGCGTCGGGGATCTCGGCGAGCACGCGCTCGACGAGACGGTCCCTGATCGCCCTGATGCGTGCCACCTCGGCCGGCATCTCGGCGACCATGATGTCGGCCGCCGCGGCCATGCCGGCGATGGCGGCGAGGTCCTCGCTGCCCGAGCGCAGGCCGCGCTCCTGGCCGCCGCCCACGAGCACCGGTGCGACCTGCACGCCCTTGCGGACGTAGAGGGCGCCGAGCCCGCGCGGCCCGTAGATGTCGTTCGAGGAGAGGGTCATGAGGCCGATCGGCACGGCGCCGACGTCGATCGGCACGAGGCCCTCGGCCGCCACCGCGTCAGTGTGCAAGGCGACGCCGGTGCCGTCGAGCATCGCGGCGATCTCCGCGATGGGCTGCACGGTGCCGATCTCGTTGCTCGCCCAGCCGAGCGAGACGAGGATCGTCTCGTCGACGATCCGGGCGCGGAGCTTCTGTGGCGAGACGCGCCCGTAGAGGTCGAGCGGCACGCGGGTCACGCGGATGCCTTCCTTCTCGAGGACCTTGGCGATGTTGAGGATCGAGATGTGCTCGGCCTCGCTGATCAGCACGTGGTCGCCCTTGCGCCGGTTGCGCCGGCAGTAGCCGATGAGGGCGAGGTTGTTGGCCTCGGTGGCGCCCGAGGTGAAGACGATCTCGTCGGGCTGCGCGCCGACGAAGCGGGCGACCCGGGCGCGGGCGTCGTCGAGCGCCGCCGTCGCCTCGTCGCCCACGCCGTGCAGCGACGAGGGGTTGCCGAAGCGCTCCGTCATGTACGGGAGCATCGCCTCGACCACGCGCGGGTCGACGGGCTTCGCCGACTGGTAGTCGGCGTAGACGATGTCGCTCGCGGGGGCGGCGTGCCCGCCCGGGCCGCCCCCGGCTTGGTCCTTGTTCACGTCCTGCCTCCCGAGCCCGCCGGCGTCAGAACCACATCGTCGCGCCGGCGTCGAGGGCGAGGTCGTTCAGCGTGCCCGCGCCGACGATCTTGACTCCGTCGATGAGCTCGACGCTCTCCCAGCCGAGCATCTGTTTGGAGGCCTCGCAGACGTAGACCGTGATGCCCATCTCGATCGTCTTGCGCAGCATCTCGCCCACGCTCGGGAAGCTGCCCAGCTGCATAGCGTCGGCAGCTCCCGGCTTGAGCACCTTGAGGCCCATCCCGAGGTAGTAGACGGCGGGCTCGAGGTCCATCGCCTTGGCCGTCTGCGCGAGGACGAGCGGCGAGTACTGCCGCTCGGGCTGGTCGCTGGTCTGCACGTAGAGGATGCTGTTCTCGTTCTTCACGGTCGGCTCCTTTCGAGCCTCGGTTCCGCCGGGCTCCCGTCCGCCGCGCCCACGGGGCGCGGCGGGCCGTGTGCCCTCAGCGGGACGGTGTCACTTGAGGCGGCGGATCAGCACGCGCAGCTGCACGCCGTCGTTCTCGAGCTCGACGACCTCGTGGCCGGCACGCTTGGCGAACCGGGTGATGTCCTCCTCGGCCGCGGGGTCGTCGGCCAGCACCTCGAGCACCTCGCCGACCTCGACCGCGTCGATGTTCTCGCGCGTCTGGAAGAGCGGCTCGGGACAGTACAGCCCGATGCAATCGAGCGTCCGGGCTACGCGGGTCTCGTCGGACATGGTGCCTCCTGCGCGGTGGTGAGGGCGGGCGACGTGCTCTCTCCGCTGTTATCCCCTACCGCGAGGCGGCAAACCCCGGAGGCGGCGGCCGCGTGCCTCCGCCGAGCCGCGGTGGGCCGCGGTGGCCGCCTCAGCCGCGCCCGCGGCGGCCGGCCGCCGCGGGCGCGTGGCGGGTGGCGACGCCGGGGACTATGCTTTCAGGACGTGACTCTCTGGGAGGTGAAGCCCCATGCCGCTGGGCGGCTACTGTACGGTCTGTGAGCGCTGGGTCTGGGTGCAGCCGCACGGCGAGTGCCAGTTCGGCCACCCCGCCTCGGCCGTGCGCGACGTGCAGCAACTCGCGCCGCAGAGGCCGTCGCGGCGCCGGGCCGTCGAGAAGGCACCGCCGACCGTCGTCACCCGTCGCGCCCAGTACCGCTGGTGGTGGCGGCACTCGCTGTGGGTCCTCTGGACGTTCACCCTCGGCTTCCTCAACTGGGTCTCCTTCTTCTACATCGGCGTGAGGGCGCGGAGCGCGGCGTGGATCGCCTCCGGCTTCGCCTACCTCATGCCGGTGCTCCTGACCCTCGGCGCCATCGGCACGCCGTGGCTGCGCTACGCCGTGCCGCTGCAGCTCCTGGTCTCCGCGGCCTCGGTCCTGCACGCCCTCGTCGCCCGCCCGCACTACCGGGCGATCATGTTCGGCGACGTGCCGCGGCCCCAGCTCGAGGCGCCGCCGCAGCCGCCGTCCCTGCCGGCTGCGGTGCGCCCCGAGCTGCCGCGCGGCATGGACGAGGAGACGGCGGACATCATCCGCGCGGCGCAGGAGCGCATCGACGAGATGTCGGCGACGGCGTCCGGGCTCGGCGACCAGCGGGTGCGCGACAAGGTCGCGCACCTCTGCGAGACCGCCGAGAAGATCCTCGCCGAGCTCGTCGCCGCGCCGGCGCAGATCGAGTTCGCGCGCGCCTTCCTGAGCTACTACCTCGAGGCCGCGCAGCGCATCGTCGGCGGCTACGCCGACCTCACGCAGCGCGGCGTCCACGGGGCCGACGTCGAGGCCACGCTGACGCGCGCCGTGACCTCGCTCGACAGCATCCAGCAGGCCTTCGACAAAGAGCTCGCCGCCGTGCTGCAGCGCGACCTCATCGACCTCGACAGCGAGATCGCGCTGCTCGAGAAGACCGTACAGATGGACGGGGTGTTCGAGCCGCGGCCGCCGGCCGCCGGAACCGGGGGGCAGTGATGACCGACGAGACGACACAGCACGGCGCGGCGACGCCGGGCGAAGACGCGGCGATGACCGACCTCGGGCCGGCGCCGGGGCTCGCCGGCGACCTCGTGCCGGCGCCGGCCACCGGCCGCGCCGAGCTGACCCCGCAGGAGCGCGCCCAGGTCGAGCAGATCAAGGCCGCCGTCGACGTCGAGGACACGCAGACCGTCCTGCAGTATGGGCTGCCGGCGCAGAACAAGATCGCCACCTTCGCCGACACCCTCCTCGCCGACATCCGCACGCGCGAGGCCGGGCAGGCCGGCGAGAGCCTCGCCGAGCTGCTCGTCAAGGTGAAGGAGGTCGACGTCGACAGCCTGAGCGGCGGGTCGAGCCTCGCCAGGATCCCCCTCGTCGGCCGCTTCGTCGACTCCTTCAACCGCTTCGCCACCCGCTACCAGAAGATCGGCGCCACCATCGAGAAGCTCACCCTGGCGCTCGAGAAGGCCCGCATGGGCCTCCTCAAGGACATCACCGTCCTCGACCGCATGTACGAGCTCAACCTCGAGTACCTCGGCCAGCTCGACCTCTACATCGCCGCCGGCGACGAGCTCCTCGAGGAGCTCCAGACCGAGCGGCTGCCGGCCCTCGAGGCCGAGGCGCAGGCCTCGCAGGACCCGCTCGACGCTCAGCGCGTCAACGACGTGCGGCAGGCGGTCCTGCGCTTCGAGCGCCGCCTGCACGACCTCAAGCTCACGCGCATGATCGCCATCCAGACCGCGCCCCAGGTCCGACTCATCCAGAGCAACGACCAGAACCTCGTCGAGAAGATCCAGAGCTCGATCCTCACCACCGTCCCCCTGTGGAAGAACCAGATCGTCATCGCCCTCAGCCTCTACCGCCAGCAGAAGGCGCTCGAGCTGCAGCGCGAGGTCAGCGACACGACCAACGAGCTGCTGGCCAAGAACGCCGCCCTGCTCAAGGACGGCTCCGCCAAGGTGGCGCGCGAGGTCGAGCGCGGGGTCGTCGACATCGAGACCCTGCGCCAGGTCAACGCCGACCTCGTGGCGACGCTCGAGGAGACGATCAGCATCCAGGACGAAGGGCGCCGGAAGCGCCACGAAGCCGAGGACGAGCTCGTGCGCCTCCAGGCCGACCTGCGCCAGAAGCTCATCGAGCTGCGCGGGACGCAGGGCGCCGAGCCGCCGCGGCTGACGCCGTAGACATCTGGCCCGGCGCTCGCGCTCGCCGAGGGGCTCAGCCCCCGAGCGCCGGCGCGAGCCGGGTCAGCGCCTCCTCCAGGGTCGCCCGCGGGCAGGCGAAGTTGAGCCGCAGGAAGCCCGGCGCGCCGAAGTCGGCGCCGTCGGAGAGCGCGACCCCGGCCCGGCGGCAGACCGCGGCCGGGTCGTCGAGGCCCAGGTCGCGCACGTCGAGCCAGGCGAGGTAGGTCGCCTCGACGTGGGTCATCGTCACGCGCGGGAGCGACGCGCGCACGAAGCCTTCGAGCGCGTCGCGGTTGCCGCGCAGGTACGCGAGCAGCTCCGCGAGCCACGGCCCGCCCTCGCGGTACGCCGCCTCGGCGGCGGCGAGGGCGAAGCAGCCGGGGAACGGCAGCATGCCGGCCGCCGCCGCGGTGAAGCGCGCCCGCAGACCCTCGTCGGGCACGATCGCGAAGGCGAAGTTCAGGCCCGGCAGGTTGTAGGTCTTGCTCGGTGACATGAGGGTCACGGTCAGCTCCGGCGCCGCAGGGTCGACCGTCGCCGAGGGAACGTGCGCGAGGTCGTCGAGCGCGAGGTCGCAGTGGATCTCGTCGGAGCAGAGCACGAGCCCGTGCCGGCGGCAGAACCCGACCACCGCGGCCACCTCGTCCCGCCGCCACACGCGCCCCAGGGGGTTGTGCGGGTGGCAGAAGAGCAGCACGCGGGTACTCGGTGTGAGCGCCGCCTCCATCGCCTCGAGGGGGAGCTCCCAGCGGCCGCCGGCGTCGCGCGCCGGCACCGTCAGCAGCCGGCGCTGCTGGTCGGGCGGGGCCTCGAGGAACGGCGGGTAGACCGGCGTCACCGTCATGACCTCGTCGCCGGGCCCGGCGAACGCCCTGCAGCACAGGTTGAGCCCCGGCACGACGCTGGGCAGCCACACGAGCCACTCGGGCTCGATCCGCCAGCCGTGACGCCGCTGGACGTCGGCGCGCAGCGCGTCGGTGAAGGACTCGCTCACCAAGGTGTAGCCGTAGACACCGTGCTCGGCGCGCCGGCGAAGGGCCTCGACGACGGGCGGCGGCGACGGGAAGTCCATGTCGGCGACCCACAGCGGCAGGACGTCCCGCCCGTAGAGCTCCCACTTGAAGCATGCCGTCCCGCGGCGCTCAACGACGCGATCGAAGTCCACCGGCGGTCCCTTCTCCGAGATGACGTGCCGGCACGATAGTACCGGACGACGCGGGGCCGGCGGCCTTCAGCCGCCGGCCACGGCCCCGCCGACCTCGCCTGCGTCCCCGCCCGCCGCCTCACCGCCGTCCGCGTCCTCGGCCTCATCCCGTCGTCCACCCTCGTCCGCATCCTCGCCCTCGTCCGCTCCGGCGGCCTCCCGCCGTCGCGCGAGCTCCGCGTTCAGCTCGGCCCCGGCGAGGACGGCGATGTTGAAGATCCACAGCCAGAGCAGGAAGACGATGAGCCCGCCGAGGGCCCCGTACACGGCCCCGTAGTCGGCGAAGCGCGCCACGTAGTAGTCGAAGGCGGTGGTCGCCGCCAGCCAGATCGCCACGGCGAGCGCGCTGCCGATCGGCAGGCGATGGACACCGCGCGCGCCGGCCGCCGGGGCCGCCGCGTACAGGAGGCTGATCAGCACCACGGCCGCGCCGACGAGCAGCGGCCAGCGCGCGAGGTCGTAGGCGCGCAGGGCTCCCGCGCCGATACCGAGCGCCTCCGCCAGCGTCGCGAGGACGGGGCCGCTGGCGACGAGGACGACGGCGAGGACGGCGAGCACGACGAGGATCAGCAGGGCGAAGCCCAGCCGCCTGGCGAGGTTGAGCAGGAACGGGCCGCCCGACCTCACGTCGTAGACGCGACGCGCCGCCCAGATGAAGGCGCCGACGTAGGCCGACGCCGACCAGAGGGCGACGGCGAGTCCGACACCGAGCAGCGCGCCGGCCCCCGTCCGGTCGGCGACCAGACGTTCCACAGGATCCTCGAGAGCCTGTGCCGCATCGGCCGGCAGGAGCTGCTCGAGGACGTCGACGAGCACCCCGCCGGTCGCCTCGCGGCCGGCCAGCGTCAGGATGCCGACGATGACGATGAGCGCCGGGAAGAGCGAGAGCAGCGCGTAGTAGGTGAGCGCTCCGGCAAGTGTCGGCACGTTGTCGGCGAGGGCGTGACGGACCGTCGCCACGAGCACCTCGAGGACCCGCCGGTGCCACGGGGTTCGGGCGCCGCCCATCACGCGCCTTCGGGAGCGGCCGTCAGTGACGCACGGGGGGTCATCCGCCGAGGTTCTCGACCACGATCCGGATGCCGATCAGGATCAGGATCACGCCGCCGATCGTCTCCATCCGCCGGCCGAACGAAGCCCCGAGGCGGCAGCCCACGTGGAGGCCCACCACCGTGAGGGCTCCGGCGACGAGGCCGATGACGACCGCCGGCCACCAGATGCCCACGTCGAGCATGGCGAGGGACACCCCCACGGCGAGCGCGTCGATGCTGGTCGCCACGGAGAGCACGACCAGTGAGAGCCCCTTCGTCGGGTCGGCCACCCCCGCCGCCCGCTCCTCGTCGCCGCGGAAGGACTCCCAGATCATGCGGCCGCCGATCGCCGCCAGAAGGACGAAGGCGATCCAGTAGGCAACGGCCTCGACGTAGCCCGCGACGGTCAGGCCGGCGAGCCAGCCGAGAACGGGCATGAGAGCCTGGAAGAGACCGAAGTGGAAGCCCAGACGAAAGGTCTGACGCCAGTTGACCTGGCACAGCTTGAGACCGACTCCGATGGAGACCGCGAAGGCGTCCATGGCGAGACCGACGGCGATCGCGATGAGGGTGAGGAAGCTCACCTAGCGCCCGTCCGCCGCGCGAAGGACGGCGAGGAAGTCGTCGGCGACCAACGGGCGCGGGACCGCGTACTCACCGATGGTCTCGGCGCAGCGCTCGGCGATGCGCTCGTGGTCGGCGGCGCGTACGCCGGCCACGGCCGCCGTCGGCACGCCGAGGTCGCGCGCCAGCCGGCGCAGGGCGGGCGCGACCAGCGTCGCGGCGCGCTCCGCGGCATCCCCCGCGTCACCCGCCGCCCCGAGGGCCGCGGCGACGGCCGCGTAGCGCTCCGGCGCCGCCGCGGCGCTGAACTCGACCACCGGCGGAAGGTAGAGCGCACAGACGAGGCCGTGCGGCAGGTCGTACAGACCGCCGACGACCTCGGCGATGCAGTGCACGGCGCCGACGTCGGCGTTGGTGAAGGCGGCGCCCGCCAGCAAGCTGGCGAGCGCCATGTCGCGGCGCGCGGCGCGGTCGCCGCCGTCGGCGACGGCGTGGCGCAGGCTCGTCGCCGCGAGCGAGACGGCACGCAGGGCGCAGAGGTCGCTGAGCGGGCCGGCGTTCGTGGCCGCGAGCGCCTCGACGGCGTGGGTCAGGGCGTCGAGGCCGGTGAACGCGGTCAGGCCGGCGGGCAGGGTGAGCGTGAGCTCCGGGTCGACGAGGGCAACGGCGGGAGCCATGGGCGGGCCGCCGACGCCGAGCTTCTCCCGGCGTTCGGGGTCGGTCACGACCGCCCAGAAGGTGACCTCGCTCCCGGTGCCGGCGGTCGTCGGCACGGCGACGAGCGGGGTGATCGGCCGTTCGATCGGCCGTGGCTCGTCGAGCGTGAAGTCGTAGTCGACGACGTCGCCGCCATTGGCGAGCACGAGGCCGACGGCCTTGGCCGTGTCGATCACGCTGCCGCCGCCCACCGCGACCAGCACGTCGCAGCCGTCCGCGCGCGCGACATCGGCGCCGGCGCGCACCGAGGCGACGCGCGGGTTCGGATCGACGCGGTCGAACACGGTGACGGCGAGGCCGGCGCGGCCGAGGGCG
>DATHSP010000394.1:0-1705 GCA_035464075.1 Thermoleophilia bacterium
GCACCTGCTGGCCAAGGACATCCTCAAGTTCCACGCCGTGATCTGGCCGGCGCTGCTGATGAGCGCCGGGTACGAAGTGCCCGCCGGCGAGTTCATCCACGGCTACCTGCTGATGGGCGGCGAGAAGATGAGCAAGACGCGGGGCAACGTGCTCGACCCGTTCGCGGTCATGGACACGTACGGCATCGACCCGCTGCGTTTCTACCTCTTCCGTGAGGTCACGTTCGGGCAGGATGGCGTGATCTCGCTCGAGGGCTTCGAGCAGCGCTACACGAACGAGCTCGCCAACGAGCTCGGCAACCTGGTGAGCCGCACCGCCTCGATGATCGCCAAGTACCGGGGCGGCCGGATCCCGCGGCCGGCGGCCGAGGGCGCCGAGGCGCTCGCCGCCGTCGCCGCCGAGGGTGACGCGATGGTGGCCGGGGCGGCCGCCCATCTCGACGACGTCGAGATCACGGCCGCCCTCGAGACCGTGTGGGAGTTCGTGCGGCGCCTCAACCGGCTGGTCGAAGAAGAGGCGCCGTGGAAGCTCGCGAAGGACGAGGCGCAGGCCGGCCGCCTCGACGCCGTGCTCCACGGCCTGGCGGCCGGCCTGCGCCTCGTCGCCCTCGCCCTGCACCCCGTGATCCCGAGCTCGGCGGCCGAGATCCTGCGCCGCCTCGGCCAGCCGCACGCCGACGCCGACCTGCGCCTCGAGACGGCGCTCTGGGGCGCGCTCGTGCCCGCCGCGGTCGAGGTCGCGCCTCCGCTCTTCCCGCGCATCGAGCGCGCCGGCTGACGCCGGGGCCGCCGATGGCGACCGCGGGCAACGGCGGAGCCGCCGACGCCGAACGCGCTCCCCACGCGCGCGGCCTCATCGACACGCACTGTCACCTCGAGATGTTGCGCCACACCGAGGCGTCGCTGGACGAAGCCTGGGACGCCGGCCTCGAGGCGGTCCTCACCATCGGCATCGACCGGGAGACCTCGCGGCAGGCGGTCGAGCTCGCGCGCCGGCACGAGCGCGTGTACGCGACCGTCGGTCTGCATCCGCACGACGCGACGCGCCTCGACGACGAGCTGCTCAGGGAGCTCGAGACGCTGGCCGCCGAGCCCAAGGTGGTCGCCGTCGGCGAGTGCGGCCTCGACTTCTACCGCGACCTCGCCCCGCGGGATGCGCAGCGGACCGCCTTCTCCGCGCAGATCGAGCTCGCGAGGCGCGCCGGCCTGCCGCTCGTCGTGCACGTGCGCGAGGCCGGCGACGAGGCGCTCGACATCCTCGGGCGCGAAGCCGGCGACCTCACCGTCGTCATGCACTGCTTCAGCCTCCCCGACGCCGTGGAGCTCTGCGTACAGCGGGGCTACTACTGCTCGTTCGCCGGCAACGTGACCTTCAAGAGCGCCGAGGCGCTGCGCGCGGCGGCCGCGGTGCTGCCCGACGAGCTGCTGCTGCTCGAGACCGACGCGCCCTACCTCTCGCCGGTGCCGTTCCGCGGCAAGGAGAACCGGCCGGTCAGGGTCGCCTTCGCCGCGGCGGCGGTCGCCGCGGCGCGCGGCTGGAGCACGGCGCACGCCGCCGCCGTCACGACGGCCAACGCGCGGCGCGCTTTCGGGCTGCCGGGCTGATGGGCAAGGGACGGCCGCCACGGGGCGCCGGCCGGCCGGGCGGCCGCGGGGCCGGTGACCCGCAGACCGGCGGCAGCGGTCGGCCCCGCGGCACGCAGGT
>DATHSP010000395.1:0-2977 GCA_035464075.1 Thermoleophilia bacterium
CGGGCAACCGCGAGCTGGCCGCCCAGTCGAAGCGTCTGCGTGTCTGGGTGAACGAGGAGCTCGGTCTGGGCGCGCTGTCGGCGCCCTACCAGATCGAGTACGGCGGCCTCTTCCTCAAGGACGCCGCCGTGCTGGCGGGCCTGGGGGTGATCGGCAGGAACAACCTGCTCATCACCCCGCAGTACGGCCCGCGCATCCGGCTGCGCGGCCTGTTCGTCGAGGCCGAGCTGGAGCCGACCGCCGCGCTCACCGGCTTCGACCCGTGCGGTCCGTGCGACGGCCCTTGCCACAAGGCCTGCCCCAAGGACGCGTTCGGCACGGGCAGGTATCTGCGGGCGATCTGCAAGCAGGAGCAAGACCAGCGCGACGTCGACTACGAGGTCATGGACGGAGCGGTCATGGGGGTCGACGAGAGCTGCAACGTGACGGCGTACTGCCGGGCGTGCGAGCTGGCCTGCCCGGTCGCGGCAGAGCACGAGCGGGGGTGGGTCGCGGTGCCGCCGGCAGCGACGACCGCCGGCGCCCGTCCCGGCGAACAGACCCACTTCGTCCTCGCCGAGGACGGCTGGACGGCGTTCGTCGAGCGGCTCGACGGCAAGTCGGACGTCATACCGCCGCTCGCCGCCGCGGCGGCAAAGGACGGACCGTTCGGCGGCGACGGCGCCCTGCGCCACGCCGCACTCCGGTCGGTCGATGACGTCTCGGCCTTCTCGTGCGGCGTCGAGGCCCTGGACGGCTTCCTCGATGAGCGGGCGCTCGCCGAGGAGTCCTCGGGCAAGACGCGCGTCGCCGTGCGGGACGGCAAGGTGGCGGCGTTCTTCAGTTTGAAGGCCGCCACGGTGAGCCCGCCGGCGACCGTCGAGCAGCAGCCGGGACGGCCGCCCCTCGATGTCCCCGCCGTCTTGCTGGCGCGACTTGCGGTGGACGGGCCCGAGCAGGGCCGCGGTCTCGGCGAGGCGATGCTCGTGCAGGCGCTCTACCGCTGCACGCAGGCCGCCGACACGATGTTCGCCAGGGCGGTCCTGGCCCGCGCCGACACGGACGAGGCGCGAAGCTTCTACGGCAAGTACGGCTTCGAGCCCGCGCCCACCGACCCAGGTCACCTGGTGCTGCGCATGAAGGACGTGCGCAAGACCTTCAAGTCGTTGGAGGGGTGAGCGGGGCACGGCGGGAGGGGAAGACATGCGCGCCCCCGCCCCAGCGGGATCGCCCGTCGTTCACGAGCGGCGCGCGCTCCACGAGACCCGCGAGCACGAGATGCCGGCCCTGCGTCTCGCCGACCGCGGCTTCCTCGCGCGACTCGAAGCGGACTACCTTCGGACCGGCCCTGCCGCCGGCCGGGGCCCGCATCGCGGGGCCGGCCTGATCGTCACCGGGCGACAGGACCCTGTCGTCGGCTTCCGGGCCGACTGGCTCGACAGGATGCGCGCCGAGCAGGCGCGCGACGGCCGGGTCCCGCGAAGGTAGGCTACGCCCAGTGACCGAACCCAGGAGACGCCCGTGGACCTTCGCCTGACCTGTCTCAGCCCCGTCGAGCGTGACCTCGTGGTGGGCTCCGCGCTGCGGATACTCGAGCACACCGGCATGCGCCTGAACACTCCGCGGGCGCTGGACGCGCTCGAGGCGCGCGGCGCCGCGGTCGACAGGGAGTCGGGCGTCGTGCGCATGCCCGAGGGCGTGGTCCGCGCCGCGCTCTCCTCGTTGCCCGAGGAGTTGCTCATCGCCGGCGCCGCGCCCGGCCGCGACGTGGTCTTCGACCGCCGCTCCGGTCCGCGGTTCAACCCGTCCGCCTGCATCGCCAGGACCCTCGACTTCCGTACGGGGATGCTGCGCCCGTCGAGCCTGCAGGACCTGCGCGAAGGCACGACGGTCATGGACGCCACGCCCGAGCTCGACCTGCTGTGGACGTTCGCGACCGCCAACGACGTGCCGCCGGAGAGGCGCGAGCTCACCGAATACCACACCTTCCTCACACACTCGTCGAAGCCACTGGTGCTGGTCGACCCGCCGACGCAGGTCGAGGCCGTCAAGCGCATGATGGACATCCTCGGCGGCGGTCTCGACGGATTCCGTCGGCGTCCGCGGCTCGGGCTGCTGTGTGCCGTGCGTGCGCCGCTCGAGGTGAACCCGCGGCTGCTCGAGACCACCTGCGAGCTGGCCGCGATGGGCATGCCGATCTGGGTCTACACCATGCCGATGGCCGGCGCCACGGCGCCGATCACCATCGGGGGCATCCTCGCGCTGATGTGGGCCGAGATCCTCGGCATCGTGACCGCGGTGCAGGCGGCCGCCCCAGGGGTGGGCGTGCTCGCCTGCTTCGGCCCCGGCATCCTCGACATGCGCTCCGGCTCGATGTCCCTGGGCAATCCCGAGAGCACGCTCATGGGGGTCGCGTCGGTCGAGATCGCGCACTCCCTGCGGCTTCCCGCGCACAACTCCGCGCTCTCCTCGGACGCCAAGCACCCCGGACTGCAGGCGGGTTACGAGAAGGGTCTCAAGGCGTTGCCCGCCGCCGCGGCCGGTGTCGACGAGATCAGCGGCGGCTTCGGCGCGCTCGATTCGTCCAGCGTGTGGCACCTGCCGATGGTCCCCATCGACGCCGAGATCGTGCGCATGGTCAGGCGGCTGGTGACCGGCGCCGAGGTCACCGCTGAGACGATCATGGCCGACGTCATCGAGCGCGTAGGCATCGGCGGGAACTACCTCAAGGAGAGGGTCACGCGTGAGCGCGTGCGCGCCGGCGAGCACTTCGCCCCGACAATCGGGAGCCGTCTCCCGTTCGAGCAGTGGGTCGCCGAGGGCAGGGAGGAGACCGACGTCGCCCGCGAGATGATTGAGCAGACGCTGGTCGCGACTGTTGGCCGCCGCGACGCGTCGCGCCTCGCGGACGAGCAGCTCGAGGCGCTCGACGAGGTGTGCGGCGTCGCCGGCTGAGCGCCGGGACGCGGGGCCCGGCGATCTCCAGCGCGAGCGGCAG
>DATHSP010000396.1:0-5495 GCA_035464075.1 Thermoleophilia bacterium
GTCGAGGGCACCGCGGATCGAGGCGGCGCCGGCCTTGCCGCCGGCGAACTCGCCGGCGTGCGGCGCCGCCTTCAGCCCGCCGTCGCGAGCGATCGCGAAGACGCGCTTGAACTTCTCCGGCCCGACGCGGCGCTCGGAGCCGCCGAGGCTGAGCCCCACCACTCCCCGCTCCCTGTACTTCACCGCCCACTGCGCCTGCCGGCGGCCCACGAGGGCCGGCAGATCGCGCGTCACGTCGGGCGTGAAGCGCACGTCCACCCCGTGCACCTCGGCGGCCTCGGCGGCGCCGTCGCAGTACCCTTCGAAGACCTCCTGCCAGCCGCTGCCCCGCAGGACGGGCTCCGACGGCGAGAAGAGCGCCTCGATGTAGACGCAGCCCTGTGCCCTGGCGCGGCCCGCGTAGTCGACGACCACCTCGCGGAAGTCGTCGTAGTGCTGCAGTGCCGAGCTCGTCCTGATCCAGCGCTGGATGAACTCCTCGAACGTCGTGCAGCGGTAGAAGTCGAGCAGGCCCTCGGGCGTCTTCGCCGGCAGGGAGGCCTCGTTGCGGCCCGCGATCGTGAGCAGCAGCTCGGGCCGCACCGTCGCCTCGAGGTGGACGTGCAACTCGATCTTGGGGTACGGCACGACCGCCGGTGCGGTGCCGCCCTCGCTTGCGTCCATGCGTCGCTCCCGCGTCGCGCCCCCGGCGCCATCCGGCCGCCGCGGGCTGCCGTCGCCCGCCGAGCTACTCCCTGACGAACTCCTCGGCGAGCAGGTCGAGGAGGAGCGCGTCGCGATACCGGTCGCCCTCGACGCGCTCGTAGCGCCGGAGCACGCCCACCGGCCTGAATCCCAGCCCGCGGTACACGTGGATCGCGCGCGAGTTGGCCGTCGCCGGGTCGACGGTGAGGCGGTGATGGCCGCGCGCGTCGATCAGCCAGGCGATGAGCGTGCGCATCGCGTCGCCGCCGACCCCGCGGCCGTGGACGGCCGCCGCGACGAAGATGTCGACGGCGGCCGACCGGTAGTCGGGGTCGGCCTGCTCGGTGTACTGGATGCAGCCGACGACGCGCCCGTCGAGCTCGATGGCGAAGGTGACCGCGCCGAGCTCGTCCACGCGCTCCCACTCGGTGCGCCGCCACCACTCGGCGACCTCGGGCTCCTCGAGGATGTCGTGGAGCACGGGCAGGTCGTCGGCGCGGACCGGGCGCAACGTGGCCAAGCGCCCGTGCAGCGTCGGTTCTTGCGTGTCGTCGTTCACGCCGCGGAGCCTACCAGACCGGTGCGCCGGGCTTCGTCTCGGACTATCCTTGCCTCACGAACCGCGGCCACGCGACGGACACGAGGAGGCGCGCCGGTGGACTTCTCCCGCGGCTGCCCGGGGAGCGACCGCAGCTCCTGGACCCCCGACGACATCTTCGAGGTGGCCTGCGAGCGCTGCGGCGCCGCCGTGGAGTTCTTCAAGGACGACGCCCGGCGGCGCTGCCCGTCGTGCGGGGCCACCCTTGCGAACCCGAAGCGCGAGCCGGGCTGCGCCGACTGGTGCGCGGCCGCCGAGAAGTGCTCCCTCGGCCGCGAGGTCCTCGGTGCCGGACAGGACGGCGGCGGCGACACGGACGACGCCCGGCTGGACAAAGACTGAACCGGCGGGGCGGCCGACCCCGCCACGCGGACGACACGGACGACGCCGGCGGCGAGCGCCAAGGCTGACGCGCCGGGGAGGCCGACGCCCGGCAGGGCCGATGGCGCCGCACGAGCGGGTACGGCGCCGCGCAGGCACAGACGCGGCAGAGCGAGAGCGAAAGGGCGCGAGCGCGGACGGGGCGGCGGCGCCACCGGCGCCGCCGCCCCGTCCGCAAACCCCGCGTCGCGCTCAGATGCGCAGGTACGAGTCGGCGTAGAGGATGTCGTTGCCGAGCATCCGGCAGGTCTTGAGCACGTCGACCTGCTCGGGGTCGTCCTCATCGACGAGCGCCGCGTCGAGCGGCTCCATCGCCGCCGAGGCATCGTGGAGGGCGACCAACAGCCGGCCCAGGGGTGTGCTCTGATCGCGCTCCTCGACGATCCGGATCGTCTCCTTCAGCGGCGCGTCGAGCGGGTCGGCGATGGCGCTGTCGAGCCCAGCCCCCATCAGCATCACCATGTACGTGCGATTGATCAGGCTGCGGATCTCGTCGGGGCAGCCGTTGCTCACGTTCGAGAGCCCGACCGTGGTCATCGGCGGCGGGTCGCTCAGCATCTTGAACATGCGGATCGCGTCGACGGCGACGCCGGCCACGTCCTGGTTGCAGGTCACGGTCAGCACCAGCGGGTCGAGCAGGACGGCATCGGGTGAGAGGCCGGCGGCCTCGGCCGCCGGCAGAAGGCTCTCCATGGCGATGCCGGCGCGCCCGTCGGTGGTCGTCGGGATCCCTTCGACGCCCATCGCCAGGGCGATCACCCTGGCGTCGTACCGCGCCGCGAGCTGCATGACGCTGTCCAGCCGCGCCGGGTCGGCTGAGGCCGAGTTGAGGGTGGCACGCGAGCGGCAGACCTCGAGCCCGGCCTCCATGGCGGCGAGGTTGGTGGTATCGAGTGAGAGCGGGACGTCGGTCACCTCCTGCACCGTCTCGACGATCCAGGGCATGACCTCGGCACCGTGCTTCTTCTGCGGCCCGATGTTGAGGTCGAGGACGCCCGCCCCGGCCTCGGCCTGACGCAGGGCGAGGCGCTGTATGGTCGCCGCGTCGCGGCTCTCGATCGCCTCCTTGACGACGGGTGAGAGGATCTGGATGTTCTCGCCGATGATCAGCACCGGGCCCCTCCTTGTGACGGGGTGAGTTGCGGGACGAGGCGGTCGACAAGGTCGCGGACGAGCACCACCGCGGGGTCGTCGTCGGGGAGCTCCACCAGTGGGCGGCCGGTGGCGTCGAACTCGTTGATGAGCGGGTCGGCCGGGATCGTCGCGGCCACCTCGAGCCCGGTGGCCGCGATCGCCCCGGCGAGCCCGCCCGGCAGCTCGCCGGTGACGCGGTTGACGACGAGGCGGGCGGCGCCCACGCGCGTGCCCAGCTCGGCGACGAGCTGTGCGACGCGCCCGGCCGCCGTCACCCCGCGCATGGTCGGGTCCGTGACCACGAGCAGAAGGTCGACGTCTTTCGTCGTGCGCCGCGAGATGTGCTCGAGGCCCGCTTCCGTGTCCATGACGACCCAGGTGTAGGCCGCGGCGATGCGGTCGACGATCGTGCGCAGCATCGTGTTCGCGGCGCAGTAGCAGTGCGGGCCCTCGGGCCGGCCCATCGCCAGAAGGTCGACGCCCGTGCCCTCCTCGAGGCAGCGGTTGATCTCGTAGTCGAGCAGGTCGGCCTTGGCCACCCCGGCGTCGAGCTGACCGGCCTTGGCCCGCGCGACGGTCTCTTCGCGGATGTCGCCGACCGTGCGCTCGAGCCCCATCCCGAGCACCGTGTTGAGGTTGCTCGAGGGGTCGGCGTCGATGGCGAGCACCGGGCCGGCGCCACGCTCGATCAGGCGGCGGACGATCAAGCCGGCCAGCGTGGTCTTGCCGGTCCCCCCTTTGCCGGCCACGGCGATGGTCGTCGTCATGCGCCCTCCTCGGCTGCGTCGTCGCCCCCCGCGGCCGGGGCGGGCGGCCCCGCGGCAGCGGCCTCGCCGCGCGCCTCCGCAGCCGCGGCCGCGCCGCCGGACCCGTTCTCGGCGAGGAGGGCGGCGACCGTCGGGAAGGTGTCGATGTGGGTGTGGGGCAGGAAGAGCGCCGACGTGTACTCGTCCATGAAGGCGTTGTCGGCGCTCAGCTCGATGTAGGTCATCTTCGCGGCGACCTCCCGGACGTCGTGCCGCGCCTCGACGCAGAGCAGCGCCGTGTAGGCCCCGAGGGCGCTGGTGTTGCCGAGGAACCGGAACCGCTCCGGCGGCAGGTCGGGCAGCAGCCCGATGCGGATCGCCTTCTCGACGTCGATGTACTCGCCGAAGGCGCCGCCGATGAGGAACTGCTCGACGTCGGCGAGGTCGACCCCTACCGAGCGGCAGAGCACGGCGATGCCGGCGTACACGGCGGCCTTGGCGCGCAGCAGACTGCTGATGTCGCTCTCACTGACGGCGACCGTGGCGACGTCGCGGCTCAGGCCCGCCCAGGCGACCACGTACTCGAACCCCCCGAGCCCCTCGCGGATCCGCGACGTGGGCGCGTCGCGGCGGATGCGCCCGCTCTTGTCGATCACGCCGGTCACGAAGAGCTCGGCGATGAGGTCGATCAGGCCGCTGCCGCAGATGCCGCACGGCGGCGCGTCGTCGACCGTGCGGTAGCTGGCTTCGAGGGTCTGCGAGTCGATCCACACGTCCTCGATGGCACCGGAGGTCGCGCGCATGCCGCAGCCGACGCCGCCGCCCTCGAAGGCCGGGCCGGCCGAGCAGGCGCAGGCCACGAGCCAGTCCTTGTTGCCGAGCACCATCTCGCCATTGGTGCCGATGTCGACGAAGACCGAGAGCTTGTCGGTCGCGTGCAGGCCCGAGGAGATGACGCCGGCGGTGATGTCGCCGCCGACATAGCTGCCGACGCAGGGCAGGGCGTGGACGCGCGCCAGGGGGTTGACGTCGAAGCCGAGCTCGGCGGCGACCAGCTTGGGCGCGATCGAGACCGTCGGGATGTAGGGCTCCTCGCGCAGGGAGCGCGGGTCGAGGCCGAGCAGCAGGTGGGTCATGGTCGTGTTGCCTGCCATCACGACCTCGTGTATCTCGCCTGCCTCGATGCCGTTGCGCCGCTGCAGCGCGACGAGGAGTTCGTTGACGGTCTCGACGACCAGGCGCTGCAGGCGCGCCAGCCCGCCGTCACGGCGGGCGTACACGATGCGGGAGATGACGTCGTCGCCGCAGGCGATCTGTCTGTTGTAGGCGCTGTCGGTGTCGACCACTCTCCCCGTCTCGAAGTCGACGAGGTAGGCCACCACCGACGTGGTGCCGATGTCGACCGCGACGCCCATGCTGCGCTGGCCGAAGGCGCTGGGGTAGATGCGGATGAGGCGCGGCGGCAGGTAGGTACCGTAGACCCAGTCGCGCATCTCGAGCGCGACCTTGACGCGCCACTTCGACATGCGGAGGTCGCGCCCGAGGCGACGCAGCATCGGCAGCTCGGCACGGATCTCCTTGATGCCGTGCTGCTGGGCGAGGGCTCGCTGCAGACGGTCGAAGTCGCTCGTGTTGTCGGCGAGCGAGGGTGGCTCGATATCGACGTCGAACATGCGCACCGCCGGGTTCCGCCGCCAGTCGCAGGCGATGGGGAGCATCTCCGGCTCGGCGACGGCGTGGCCGCGCGGCCGCCGCCGCCGCTCGCGGGGCGGCGGAACCGTGACGACGGCGTCGCCCTCGACCGTCGCCTGGCAGGCGAGGGCGTACCCGGCCGCGACCTCGGCGGCGCTGAGGTGCGCGCTCGGGCGCCGTTCGACGCCGTCCTCGCGGATGGTCACCTTGCAGCGGCCGCAGCGGCCCTGGCCGCCGCAAGGCGCGTCGATGGCGACGTC
>DATHSP010000397.1:0-4840 GCA_035464075.1 Thermoleophilia bacterium
GTCTTCGCGCAGATTCTCCCGTTTCCCGACGCTGCCCCTCTCGTGCGCGGCCAGGTGCGCAAACAGGCGATGGCTGCCTTCCCCTACTCGGTCGTCTACACGCTGATCGACGACGCGGTGGTGGTCCTCGCCATCGCGCACCACGCGCGCCGGCCTTTCTACTGGATCGCGCGCGAGTAGCAGGACACGGCCTCGTGGCGGCGCGTCAGGGGCCGGCGCCAGCGACCTCGTCGCGCAGCGCCGCGTCGCTCGGCCGAAGATCCGATTCAGGTCGCTGAGCGTCCACCGCCGCCAACTACGAGTGTCAACGCGGCGGCCTTCTGTACACGCTGACGCGGGGTCCGATCTGCCCTACTCTGCCATCTATGGACGCGCGGCCTCCACACATCGCCCCGGGTATACTCCGGCTGTCGAGACCGGGGGCTCAGATGGCGAACATCAAGATCATCGTCGAGAAGCATTCAGACAGCTACGTCGCGTATCCGCTTGGGCTGAACGGCTCCGTTGCGGGACAAGGCGACAGCTACGAAGCCGCCCTGGCCGACGTCAAGGCCGCGATCGCGTTCCATCTGGAATCGTTCGGCGCCGACGCCCTGGATGCCGAGTCCCCGGTCCTCGAGGCCTTCGTCGCCGAGGCGACCGTCGCTGGATGAGCGGCAGACGAGGATCCCGCGCGACGACTTCCTTGATGCCTACATGAAGGCGCGGTAGCGCAGGCCCAGCAGGGCGACCAGCTCCGCCGGCGTCAGCACATCGCGCCAGCCACGCACGGCGTCGAGCAGCCGTCCATCGCCGCTCACCAGCGAGGCCCGTGGTTCGTGGGCCAGAAGGCGGATCACGTGTTCGTCGCCTGCCGGGCCGTCCGGAGGGGGGTCATCCGTGTCGGGGGCGCCATCATCCGGCGGCTGCCGGAGGTACGCTGCCATCGTCAGTTCGGCCAGAATACCGTCGATGTCGGCAGACGCCCAGCCGTGGCGTTCCGCGATGATCGGCCGCAGCAGGACCCGGCGGTACTCGGCAAGCAGGTCCGCGGAGATCACGAAGGGGACACGGCCGTCAAGCAGCGCCGTAAGGACCAGGGATGTGGCGCTCGGACGACCGAAGCTGAGGACCCCGCTGACGATGACGTTGGTGTCGACGGCGAAAAGCCGCGGCATGCGGTCACGCCCGCCGTTCGGCGGCGCGCTCGGCGCGCTCGGCGCGTGTCTCCTCAACGGCCAGTCGCATGGCCTGCTCTTCAGTCAGCCCGGAGCGCCTCCCCGCCTCGGCGAGCATCTCCATGACCGACTCCCGCGTGTTGACGCCGGCGAGCTCGAGGGCCTGGTCGACGATCTCCGTGATCGTCAGGCCGCGCCGGGCGGCGGCCTGTTTGAGCGCGCGATAGCGCTCGTCGCTCAGGGTGATCGTGGTGCGCGGCACGGCGGCCTCCTCGGGTGGATGCGGCGCTACGTCGTGCCCGCCGCTGTGGTGAGGTGATGCCTTCGCATCTTAGCATCTTGACATCACGCCGACAAGATCGGCGTGCAGGCAGAAGTGGCGTCGATGAGATGCCGTCGGCGTCGCGCGAGTGTCGTCTAGCCTCTCGGGCTCAGCGGCTCGGCTTCGAGGCTAGAATACGTCCCCGGGGAGCTCGAGGACCTCTGGTACTGAGTGCGCGGCCTCTTCCGCCGGCGTCCGCACGACCGCGCCGCGCAGGGCCGGTCAGGAGACGGCGCCGACGACCTCGTCGCGGCGCGCCGCGACGCTCAGCCGAAGATCCGGTTCAGGTCGCTGAACGTCAGGAAGAGGAAGAGCAGGATCAGCAGCGTCACGCCCACGGCGGCGAAGCGCTCGAGCACCTTGGCGTCGATGCGCCGGCCTTTGAGCTTCTCCACCGTGTTGAAGAGGATGTGCCCGCCGTCGAAGGGCAGCAGGGGCAGCAGGTTGATGATGCCCAGGTTGACCGAGAGGAAGGCGAGCAGGATCGGGTAGTAGCCCTCGCGCACCGCGTCCTGGCTCACGTCGATGATGCCGACCGGCCCCACGGCGCCCTCGTCGCCGGTCGCGCTGATCTCGCCCGAGAAGAGCATGTAGAAGCCCTGGAAGGTGCCGCGGAAGACGTCGTAGGTGCCGGTCACCGCGAGCCACGCCGCCTCCCAGGGCGGCGGGCGGTCGGTGTCGATGCCGGCGCGCACGCCGAGGTAGCCGCTGCCCGGCACGTCGGGGTGCTCCTCGAGGGTCACGGTCGCGCTGCGCGTCGCGCCCTCGGAGGCCCCCGCCGGCAGCCAGACCAGCGTCACCTCCTTGTTGGCGCTCTCCTGCAGGAAGACCTGGGCGTCGGCCCACTCCTCGAAGACGACGCCGTCGCCGCTCACCAGCGTGTCGCCGGCCACCAGGCCGATGGCCGCCGCCGGCGTGCCCTCGACCACCCTGTCGAGCGTGAGGCTGGGCGAGGCCGTGCCCTCGATGAGGATGAAGGCGAAGAGGATGACGCCGGCCGCGACGAAGTTCATGAAGGGGCCGGCGAAGATCGTGATGTTGCGCTGCCACACCGGCTTCTTCCAGTACACCGGGTCGCCGCGCCCCTCGGGCTGTTGCAGCTCGGCGAGGCGCTCCTCGAGCAGCGCCTGCTGGCGCCGCCACTCGGTGATGTCGGGGTCGTCGAGCGCGCCCGTCGAGGCGATGCGCTTGTTGACACGCGCCCTGACGCGCTTCAGCGCCTCCTCGAGCTCGGCGACCGTGTAGGTGCTGTCGATGCTCCCCGCGCGCACGGCCGCGAGCAGCTCGTCGACCAGCGCGTCGGAGACGGGCTCCTCGGGGCTCATGCCGGTGATCTTGCAGAAGCCGCCCAGGGGGACGAGCCCGATGCCGTACTCGGTCTCGCCGCGCCGCCGCCGCGCCGCCGCCGGGGGGAAGCCGACGTAGAACTTCTCGACCCGCATGCCGAAGCCCTTGGCGGCGATGAAGTGCCCGAACTCGTGCACGAGGATCAGCAGCGCGAGGCCGAGGATCGCGACCAGGAGCGTCCAGCGCCCCAGCCCGAGCGCGACCACGATCGCGATCAGGAAGATCCACGACCACTTGTTCACGCGCCCGAGCCAGGCGGGGCCCCTCGTGCCCGTCTCGGGCGGCTCTTTGAACCTCGTCGGCATGGGTCAAGGGTGGCGTGTCGGCGGGTCGGGCGCAACCGCGGCGGGCGTTCGCGCGGCCGCACGCCTTATCGCGCGGCCGCGGATCAGTCGGCGGCTATGGCGGCACTGCTGCGCGGGAACGTCACCAGACAGGCCTTGACGTCACCCTTGGATCCCGCCGGAGCCCAGAGCCAGGCTCGAGAGGTAGGCCGCCTCAGTCATCCATCGGCAGGTCACGTGACGTACACCTTCACACCGTACTTCGAGAATGTCGTGCTCGTGAAACGACCATACCTCACTCGCGCCATCTGCATCCGGGTCGTCGAGGCACCGCTCCGCTCGGCAGTGCAGCCCGATGGCCAGAGGGTAAGATACTGCGCGAGGGTTCCTGAGTTGGGCGACAGGGTGCTGCGTTTCGTCACGTTGTCCGACCGGAACACCATCCACAACGCGTTCCTGGATCGGAGATACAGACCGTGAAGATCGAGTACTTCCCGGAGACTGACTCCCTCTACATCGACCTCGCTGAGCGGAGCGGCGTCGACGCGATCGAGGTGGGCGACGGCATCGTCATCGACCTCGACAGCGAGGGTCATCCGGTTGGCATCGACATCGACCAGGCGTCTCGCCACCTCGATCTTCAGACGCTGGACCTACGACGCATACCATTCGAAGCCGAGAAGATAGCCGGCTGAGCGGCGTCGGGCCGCCCGAATGTCACCGAGGTCAGGTAAGCGATGAGTCCATCCGCGAATGCCGATCGACTCCGGCGTGACTCCTTCTGGGATGAGCCGATCGGGCCGCCCGAGCCGCCCTCGGGCATCGACGACATCCCCGGGCTGCCTCCCTACGACCCGGAGTTCCTCACTCGCGAGCGCAGCGGTTTCGAGCTCATGTGGGGACTGGTTCGCAGCCTCTTCGGTCGTCGCCCGCACGACCGCGCCGCGTGACGCGCGTCGCGACTGCGGATGCGCACGCGAGGCGGCCCCGCGTGCCTGTAGCATCCCGTTTCTGAACTGATGCCCAGCCAGTTCGACAGGGCGACCATCGAAGAACTCCTCACCTTGGCCTCTGACCTTGCGCGCTGGGCCTCGGCGGTGCATCTCGAGCGTCTCGGCGAGCCCGGCGACGTCGACCGCAAGTCGGCCTCCAACGACCTCGTCACCGACGTCGACCGCGCGGTCGAGGCGCACATCGCCGAGGTGCTCGGGCGCGAGCGGCCCGGCGATGCGCTCCTGGCCGAAGAGGGCGCGCTGCGCGAGGGCACGAGCGGTGTCCGCTGGGTCGTCGACCCCCTCGACGGCACCACCAACTTCACCCTGGGCTTCCCCTTCTTCGGCTGTTCGATCGCGGTCGAGGTCGACGGGGCGCCACTGCTCGGAGTCGTGAGCCACTCGAGCCTCGGGCGGCTGTACACCGGGGTCGAGGGCGGCGAGGCGCGCTGCGAGAGCTTCAGCGGGGCCGACCCGGCGCGCGGCGCGAGCTTCGACGGGGGCGGCGGGTCGTGTGGCGAAGGGCCGGGCCGGACAGGCGGGCGGCGGCTCGCCCTACGGCGCCGCCCCAAGCCGCTGCGCTCCTCCGTCGTCGCCACGGGGTTCTCGTACAGCCGCGCCCAGCGCGAGCTGCAGGGCGCCGTCGCCGCGAATCTCCTCGGCCAGGTCGCCGACCTGCGCCGCACCGGCTCGGCCGCGCTCGACCTCTGCCAGATCGCCGCCGGCGCCGTCGACGCC
>DATHSP010000398.1:0-2753 GCA_035464075.1 Thermoleophilia bacterium
GGTTCGCGCTCGGCGGCGGGCCGGGGTGTCGTGACCGCGGTGGTCATCGCTCACGCATGTCGCGACGGCCTCGCACCCGGGCACGCTTCGGGCGCCCGCCCCGCGCGTGAGCGGCGCTCCCTCTGTCGGCGCCGCGCTCCCCGGGGCGTTCGCGCACGAGGAGCTTGCCGGCGACCTCGCGCCCGAGCGCGTACTGGGCGTCGCCGACACGCACGAGCAGCGGCCCGCCGAACGGGGCCACGCTCTCCACGATCACGGACGTGTCCGGCACCAGGCCGAGCGACGCCAGGTAGCGCAGGAGTTCAGGCTGCTCGTCGCTGATGCGACCGATGGTGGCGTGCGCGCCCGGCTCCAGTTCGACGAGGGGGCGCAGCGGCTCCTCGACGCAGGCGCCGTGCTCGTCGGGGATGACGTGGCCGTGCGGGCAGGTGCGCGGGTAGCCGAGCTGCGCCGCGAGCCGCGCCTCGACCTCGGGGCTGATGGCGTGCTCGAAGCGGCAGGCCTCGGCGTGGACCTCGTCCCAGGGTACGTCGAGGATCTCGGTGAGGAAGCGCTCACTGAGCCGGTGCCGGCGCACGAGGCTGGCACCCTCGCGCTCTCCCTGCGGCGTCAGCGCGATGCCGCGCCCGCTGCTCTGCTCGACGAGGCCGGCGGCGCGAAGGCGGCCGAGCATCTCCGAGACCGACGGCGGCGACACCTGGAGCGCGGCGGCGAGCTGTGAGACCGTCGCGCCGCCGTCGCCCTCGCCGTCGTCGCGGGAGAGCTTGTAGATGGCCTCGAGGTACTCCTCGACGCTCTCGCTGCGCTTACGCATCACTCCGCCGCTCCCTGCCGTCCCGACGGCGCCCGTGAAGGCACCCCGAAAACCCATCGTTAGGATAGCCGAAAATGTGCCTTGCGGCCAGCTTGACTTGTGTCAGTCGGGTGACCATGCCCGCACCCTGAGGAGGGCCGCCGCACGCCTCGGCGACGAGCCGGGGGGCCGGGACGGGGAAGGCGTCTGGAGCGGGTGAAGGGACTCGAACCCTCGATCTTCAGCTTGGGAAGCTGACGTGTTACCAGCTACACTACACCCGCTCGCGTACACAGTAGACCATATGTCGCGAGCCCCCTCAACACTCCCCACGATGCACGGACGCCGGCCGGCGTGCGTCGACGGCCGGCGTGCGTCGACGGCCGGCGTGGCGGATGTGCGGGCGGCACCCTGGCCGCGGCAGGGACATCCTGCCGCGCCCCCGCCGCCGCGCGCGAACCGCGCCGGGTCGCACCTCGTCGTCAGTCGGCGGTCGCCGCCAGGTCGAGGCAGGCGAGGAACGTCGTGTAGAGGCGCTCGTAGTCCTCGGCGCCGAACTCGAGCGTGCGACCATCGACGCGTCGCACGCCCGGCGCCTGTGCCGCCGCGTCGCAGAAGCAGACCCGGGTGAAGGTGAGGCGCATCGGTGTCCCGTCCCAGACGAGGGGCCGTGGCGGCGTGGTGCTGAGGGCGCGCTCGACGTCGGCGCGGATCTCGCGCCGGACCGGGTCCGGGGGACGCAGTTCGGCGCAGGTCCGCGACACCCCGCGCTTGACCACCGTCCCCGTGATCCCCGGCGCGAGCGCCTGGGCCTCGGCGACCGCCTTGTCGTCGCCGGAGACGTAGACGGCCGGTACGCCGAAGTGGCCGGCGAGCAGGGCGCCGAGGCCGAACTCGCCGAGCGAGACGTCGCCGACGGAGACGTCGAACAGCTTGTACGTCCACGTGTGCTCGAGCACGGCGGCCTGCGTGCCGGCGCGGGCGTGGTAGCCGACGAAGAGCGCGGCGTCGAACCCCGGCCCGATACCCTGAAGCATGCTGTGCGGCCCAGACCCGGCGACCAGCGTGACCCACGGGGGCAGCGCCTCGGCGCTCAGGTTCGTCCCGTGATAGTGCGCGTCGCAGACGACCGTCTCGGCGACGCCGGCCGCAGCGCAGCCGGCGAGCACGGCGTCGAGGTCGGCGCGCATCGCCCGGCAGGCGTCGCGGTAGAGCGGCCCCTCGGGCTCCGCTTGCCGCTCGCCGACGACGCCGCAGATCCCCTCCAGATCGACGGCGATGAAGACGCGCATGCCGGACCTCCTCTCGCGGACGACGCCGAGGATTCTAGCAGCGCGCGACGGCAGCGGTTTCGGCGGACGGGGTTCTGGCTATGAGTGGTACTAACGTCATGGGTAGTGCAGGGTGGGGTCACCGGCGCTGGCCGAACAGCGACGAAGGGAGCCCTCATGGAGCAGACCAGACCGAAGTGGCTGAAGAGCACGAAGGGCGCGCCGTTCACGGGCATCGGCTCCCTCGAGGCCGACATCCTCTCGATCGTATGGCAGCACGACAGCACGACGGTGCGCGACGTGTACGAGACGCTGCGCGCGCGGCGACCGATCGCCTACACAACGGTGATGACGGTCATGAACAACCTCGTGAAGAAGCACCTTCTCACCCAGGACAAGAGCGCCACCGCCTACGTGTACACGCCGGCGATACCCGGGCGTGAGGTCGCGCTGACCGTCCTCGACAGCGTGATCGACCGGCTGCTCGGGGGCGACCGGCGCGTCGCCGTGGCGCACCTGCTCGGGTTGGACGAGGACCTCACCGAGGCCGAGTACGAGGAGATGCGGCAGGGCGCCCGCCGCCGGCTCGCGTCCTGACGCACGCGGCAGGGCGCGCGCGGCGCACGCTCGGGCGCGGCGCGGTGTGGATGTCGTGAACGACGGGTACCCCCGACGCGTACCGGGGCCGG
>DATHSP010000399.1:0-8420 GCA_035464075.1 Thermoleophilia bacterium
GGCGCATCCTGCACGGGGAGGACTTCGGCGAGCAGGTGCGCGACATGTTGACAGAGGTGGTCACGGGCGTCGTGCACGGGCAACTCGACGAGAGCGAGTACCCCGAGGACTGGGACCTCGACGCGCTCTTGATCGCCCTGCAGATGGTCTACGACCCCTCGGTCCGACTCGACGACCTCGACATCGAGACCGTCGTGGTCGGGGACGTCGTCGAGCTGGTCGTCGACGACGCACTCGGCCAGTACGACCAGCGCGAGGAGCTGCTCGGCACGCAGCAGATGCGCGACGTCGAGCGGGCCGTCCTGCTGCAGGTGATCGACGGCAAGTGGAAGGAGCACCTGCAGGACATGGACTACCTGCAGGAGGGCATCCACCTGCGCGCCCTCGGTCAGCGCGACCCGCTCGTCGAGTACAAGAACGAGGGCTTCGCGCTCTTCCAGGACATGATGGACTCGATCAAGACGAGCACGGTCACGACGCTCATGAAGAACCGCCCCGAGGACCTCGCCATCTTCACCGCGATGGCCTTGGAGCAGCCGGTCCAGGCGTTCAACTACTCGAGCGGCGACGAGCTCGCCAACACGACCTCGTTCGGCGGCGCGGCCGCCGTCGAAGGCGGCTACGCCGCGCCTGGCGGGGCGGACTTCGCCGACGAGCCGCCACGCGCCGTCGCCGCCGACGGCCGCCAGGGCGCGCCGGTCGCCGTCAAGCAGCGTGTGGTCGTCGAGAAGGTCGGGCGCAACGACCCGTGTCCGTGCGGGAGCGGGAAGAAGTACAAGAGGTGCCACGGGGCGTGACTCGCTCGCGGCCGCCCGCCGAGTTCGCTACACTACCGCCCCATGAGCACCAGCGCCCCAGACGCCCTCGCCCAGCTGGATTCGCTCCGCGAGCGACTCAAGGACGCCCACGGGCGCCTCGAGTGGCTGCGGAGCTATCTTTGACCCCCCCAGGCTGACAGCCGAGATCGCCGCCCTCGAGGAGCGCATGCAGGCCTCCGATTTCTGGGACGACCAGGAGGCGGCCACCCGCACCTCGGCCGAGTACAGCCGCGTCAAGCGCCGCCTCGACGATTTCATCGCGCTCGAGGGCCGCTTCGACGACCTCGACACCACCGAGGAGCTCGCCCGTGAGAGCCTCGCCGCCGAGCTCGTCGACGAGGAACTGCTGGGCGAGCTCGTGGCCGGCGTCGCCGAGCTCGAGCGCGAGCTCGAACGCGGCGAGGAGCAGCGCTTCTTCGGCGGCCGCTTCGACGAGGGCGGCGCGATCCTCACCATCCACCCCGGCGCCGGCGGCACCGAGAGCCAGGATTGGGCCGAGATGCTGCTGCGCATGTACCTGCGCTGGTTCGAGCGCCGCGGCTTCAAGGTCGAGATCAACGAGGCGCAGGAGGGCGACGAGGCCGGGCTCAAGAGCGCGACGGTCACGATCGACGGCGAGAACGTCTACGGTCTGCTGCAGTCCGAGAAGGGCGTGCACCGGCTCGTCCGTCTCAGCCCCTTCGACTCGGCCAACCGCCGTCACACGAGCTTCGTCTCCGTCGAGGTCTCGCCGCTCGTCACCGGCGACGTCGAGGTCGAGGTCAACGACGACGACATCCGTATCGACACCTACCGTTCCAGCGGCGCCGGCGGGCAGCACGTCAACAAGACGAGCTCGGCCGTGCGCATCACGCACTTCCCGACCGGCATCGTCGTCAGCTGCCAGAACGAGCGCTCGCAGCTGCAGAACAAGACCGTGGCCATGAACATGCTGAAGTCGAGGATGGTCGAACTCGAGGAGCGCAAGCGCGCCGAGGAGCTCGCCAAGGAGCGCGGCGAGCAGATGGCAGTCAACTTCGGCTCGCAGATCCGCAACTACGTGCTGCACCCCTATCAGATGGTCAAGGACCTGCGCACCGGCCACGAGGTCGGCAACACGCAGGGGGTGCTCGACGGCGACCTCGACGGCTTCGTGCACTCGTTCCTCGTGTGGCGCGCCGCGGGGAGCCCTCCGCGGTCGTAGGGTGGGGGCCGCCGGCGACAGCACCCCCGCCGGCGCCCGCATCCGCGTCGGCCCCTGCATCCGCGTCGGCGACTACCACGTCCACTCCCGCTTCTCCGACGGGGAGGGCGAACCGGCCGAGCTCGTCGAGAGAGCCCTCGCGCTCGGCCTCCCGGCCATAGGGATCAGCGACCACTACGCGCCCGAGGTACTGGAGGAGCGGGGCGGGTACGGCGTCGAGCGGGACCGGATCGGTGACTACGTGGCGGCCGTCCACGACGCCGCGCGGCGTTACCCCGAGATCACGGTACTGCTGGCCCTGGAGGCCGACTACGTGCCCGAGGCAGAAGACGAGCTCGCCGCGATACTTGCGGCCTACCCCTTCGACTATGTCATCGCCGGGCTGCACTTCGTCGACGGCTTCTCCTTCGACGATCCCCCCTGTCGCGATGACCAGCGCTGGCAGGACCCCGGCCTCTATCGCCGGTACTACGCACTCGTGCGTCGCGCCATGGAGACGGGGTTCTTCGACGTCCTGGCGCACCTCGACTACATCCGTCTCTGGGGGCACCCTCTCCCCGGCGATATCTCGGCGGCGGAGGACGACGCGCTCGCCGCCGTCATGGAGGCCGGCGCCGCTCTCGAGGTCAACACCACGGGCACCCTCGACGTCGCCGGCCGCATGTACCCGGTGCCCGGACTGCTCGCACGGGCTCGCACGCGGGGCGTGCCGATCGTCTTCGGCTCCGACGCCCACGAGCTCGGGCAGGTCGGGTGGATGTTCGACGAGGCCGTCGCTCTCGCCCGCGACGCGGGCTACGACACCTGGCGCGAGCTCCCGTCGCGGCGCGAGCGTCCGTTCGCCTGAGCGCAGATCGGCGCGGGAGCGTCCGTACTCCGCTCACGGCGTCCTCACGCGCCGCTCACCGCCCTCTCGGTCTGGTGACCCTGGCGCCGTCGTGCTCGTGCGGCGCGGTCGGCTGACCTGACGTCCGCCTCCGCCCGGCCGGGCCCTCCTCTTGTGCGTTCCGGCGAAAAGCTGTGGCGTTGACGCTCCATCTGGTACAGAATCTGGGGTGCACACGCTAAGGTCTCGTCCGGTCGTGTGTAGGGGTCTCGCCCGAGGGGCCCCCTGCCGTCGCGACCGGCGGACCGCCGTCATGCCAGGGGGAGGTTCTGATGGACGAGGTCGTCGTCAAGCTGCCCGACCTGTGGGCCGACCACCACGTGCTCAGGGTCAGGGAGGCCCTCGCCGGGGCACCCGGGGTGGCCGCCGTCGTGGCGAGCGCGAAGGACCATGAGGCCCGGGTCACCTTCGACCCTGCCGCGACGGCACCGGACGCCGTCGTCGCGACGCTCGCCGCGGCCGGGTACGAGGCCGGCGAGCTCGCCGCCGACGAGGCGCGCAAGGACAAGCCCGCCTGGGCGACGGCGCCGCGCGTCACGGGCACCGACGCGGCCGACCTCGCGATGTCCGGCGACTACCGCAAGTACTGACCCCTTCGAGACGTGCGGGAGATGTGAGCATGGGAGACGCGAAGAGCATCGACCCGGCCGCCCTCGAGATGTTGCGTCACGCCGACGAGTGCGGCGTGGAGACGGTCTTCTCGCGGGCGGACGCGATGAAGCCCTGTCCCATCGGTGAGTCAGGCGCCTGCTGCCGCATCTGCAGCATGGGGCCGTGTCGCCTGGTCGGCAAGGACGCCGAGGAGAAGACCGGTCTTTGCGGAGCCGACCTGCCGACGATCGCGGCGCGTCACTTCGCTCGCCAGGTGGCGGGCGGCGCCGCGGCGCACTCCGACCACGGCCGCGACATGGCGATGACGCTGCGCGCCGTCGCCACCGGGGAGGCGAAGGGCTACCAGGTCAAGGATGAGCAGAAGCTCATGGCCGTGGCCGGTTTCATGGGCGTGCCGACCGGCGGCCGCAACGTCAACGAGATCGCCCTCGACGTGGCCGACGTCGCCCTGGCGCAGTTCGGCCAGCCGCTCGGCGAGATCGTCTACACGCGCCGCGCCACGCCCAAGCGGCAGGCGCTGTGGAAGAAGCTGCGCCTCACGCCGCGCGCCGTCGACCGCGAGATCGTCGAGATCCTGCACCGCACCCACGAGGGCGTCGACCTCGACGCCGAGCACATCCTCAAGGCGTCGCTGCGCTGCGCCCTCGCCGACGGCTGGGGCGGGTCGATGCTCTCGACCGACATGAGCGACATCCTCTTCGGCACGCCGTCGCCGGTGTCGGCCGAGGTCAACCTCGGCGTGCTCAAGGCGGACCAGGTCAACGTCGTCGTCCACGGCCACGAGCCCACGCTCTCGGCCATGCTGGTCGAGGCCGCCCGCGACCCCGAGCTGGTCGCCGAGGCCAGGGCCAAGGGGGCGGAGGGCATCAACCTCGCCGGCATCTGCTGCACGAGCAACGAGATCCTCATGCGCTACGGCATCCCGCCGGCAGGCAACTTCCTGCACCAGGAGCTCGCCGTGCTGACGGGGGCCGTCGAGGCGATGATCGTCGACGTGCAGTGCATCATGCAGGCGCTCGGCCCGCTGGCGCAGCGCTTCCACACCAAGCTGATCACGACGTCGCCCAAGGCGAAGATCCCCGGCGCGGTCCACGTCGAGTTCGACGAGCACCGCGCCCCCGAGACCGCGCGTGAGATCGTCCGCCTGGCGATCGACAACTACGCCAGCCGCGGGCCGATCCACATCCCCGACTACCACGAGCCGCTCGTCGCCGGGTTCTCGCACGAGTACCTCAACTACATGCAGGGCGGTCTCCATCGCGGCTCGTTCCGACCGCTCAACGACGCCGTGATCGCCGGCCGCATCCGTGGCCTCGCCGGCGTCGTCGGCTGCAACAACGCGCGCGTGACCCAGGACGAGGGCATCGTCACGATGATCAAGGAGTTCGTCGCCCGTGACGTGATGGTCGTCGTCACGGGCTGCGCCGCCACCGCGGGCGCCAAGGCGGGCTACCTGAGCCCCGAGATCCTCGACGCCGCCGGCCCCGGCCTGCGCGAGGTGATGGAGGCGATCGGCATCCCGCCGGTGCTGCACCTGGGCTCTTGCGTCGACAACTCGCGCATCCTCACGGTGCTCACCCAGGTGGCCACCGAGGGCGGGCTCGGCGACGATATCGACGACCTGCCGGCCGTCGGCCTCTGCCCCGAGTGGATGTGCGAGAAGGCGATCGCCATCGGCACCTACTTCGCCGCCTCCGGCGCGCACGTGATCTTCGGCGTGAGCAGCCCGGTCGCGGCCTCCAGCGTCGCCACCCGGCTCATGACCGAGGGCTGGGAGGAGATGGTCGGCGGCGACCTCGAGTTCATCCCCGACTGGGACGAGATGCTGGCCCGGGCGCTCGAGCTGATCGACGCCAAGCGCGAGGCGCTCAAGCTCAAGCCGTACGACCCGGCGCAGTTCGGCGACAGCGGGGACAGCGCCTACTTCGCCGCCGTCAGGGCCTACCTCGCCGACAAGGCGGACGAGGCCGCGCGCGGTGTGGAGACGGTCGACGCGGTCGTTTACCCGCTCGCCGAGGGTCACTCGCACGACCACGGCGATGGCCACGGCCACGGCGACGGCCATGATCACGGCCACGGTGACGGCCATGGGCACGAGTACGGCGAAGCCCACGGCCACGGCGACGACCCTGGGCGGTTGCACGCCCACGGACCCGCCCCCGGCCCGGCTCACGCGCACGGGGAGGACTCCTGATGTCGCGCTACATCGCCACGCGCGCCATCCGCGGCGCGCGTCGCATGGTCGCCGAGGCCGATGCGGCCCTGCAGGCGGCGCTCGCCGAGCACGGGCCGGAGACCCCGGTCGCCTTCACCAACACGGCCTACTTCCTGCCGGTCATCTACGCCTTCACCGGCGCGAAGGTCGAGACCCTCGGCGACCTCGTCCCCGTGATCGAGCGCGCCAAGGGTCTCCTGCACCCCGTGCCCAACGACGCGATGTGGCTGCCGTACCTGGGCGAGACGCTCGACTCGGGCATCGCGACGCTGTTCGCCGAAGAGGCGCTCGAAGGGGTGCGCTTCGCCCAGGGCCTCGAGCCCCAGGTGATCAAGCTCGACAACAAGGCCTCCGACGACGAGCGCGTCTCGACCTCGTCGACCTACGTCCACGGTGACGTTCTGCGCCTCAACGGGCCCATCGACGACATCCAGCTGCGCGCCTGGGGCATCCAGCTCGTCGATGGGCGCATGCCGGGCTTCTGCGCCATCGTCGGCTGCGCCAAGTCGAACGAGGTGGCAGTCAAGATCGTGCGCGAGCTGCAGTCGCGCGGCATCCTCATCTTCCTCAGCGGCAACGTGAACGGGCGCAGCATCATCCACCAGCTCGCCGAGGAGGGCATCCAGCTCGGCTACGACACCTTCACCGTGCCTTTCGGCATCGACACGATCTCGGCGGTGTACGCGCTCGGCTTCGCCGCGCGCTCGGCGCTCACTTTCGGCGGCATGGACGCCGGCCAGGCGCGCGAGATCATGCTCTACAACAAGTACCGCGTCTTCGCCTTCGTGCTCGCCCTGGGTGAGGTCGACGACCTCAAGTACGCGACGGCCGCCGGGGCGATCTCGTACGGCTTCCCGGTGATCGCGGACACGCGCATCCCGCAGATCCTGCCCACCGGCGTGACCACCTACGAGCACGTCGTCTCGATGCCCTTCGACGAGATCCCCGGCGCCGACGACCTGGAGCGCGCCGAGAAGCTGATCCAGCGCTGCATCGACGTGCGCGGCGTCAAGGTCAAGATCGCCAAGGTGCCGATCCCGGTCGCCTACGGTTCGGCCTTCGAGGGCGAGCGCGTGCGCAAGGAGCAGATGCGCATGGAGTTCGGGGGCAAGAAGGCACGCGCCTTCGAGTACCTGCGCACGCTGCCGTCCGACGAGGTCGAGGACGGCCGCATCACGCTCGTCGGCCCCGACCTCGACACGGCCGAGCCCGGCGGAGCCATGTCGCTCGGCATCGTCGCCGAGGTCGCGGGCCGCAAGATGCAGAAGGACTTCGAGCCCATCGTCGAGCGTCAGTTCCACTACTTCACCAACGGCGCCGAGGGCATCCAGCACAACGGCCAGCGCGACATCACCTGGATCCGGGTCAGCACGAGCTCGTTCGACAAGGGCTTCCGCCTCGAGCACCTCGGCAAGCTCCTGCACGCGCGCATCCACGAGGTGTTCGGCAACATCGTCGACAAGGTGCAGGTCACGCTGATCACCGAGGAGGAACGGGTCGAGCCCATGCTCGCCGAGGCGCGCGAGGCCTATCGCGAGCGCAACGAACGCATCGCCAGCCTCACCGACGAGTCGGTCGACACGTTCTACTCGTGCCTCCTTTGCCAGAGCTTCGCCCCCAACCACGTCTGCGTCGTCAACCCGCAGCGTGTCGGCCTCTGCGGGGCCTACAACTGGCTCGACTGCAAGGCGTCGTTCGAGATCAACCCGACGGGGCCGAACCAGCCGGTGCCCAAGGGCGCCTGCCTCGACCCGGTCAAGGGCGAGTTCACGGGGCCGAACGAGTTCGTCTACACGCACTCCAACCAGACGGTGGACCGCGTCACCTTCTACTCGATAATGGACGCGCCCATGACCTCGTGCGGCTGCTTCGAGTGCATCATGGTGATCGTGCCCGAGGCCAACGGCTTCATGATCGTCAGTCGCGAGGACCCCAGCATGACGCCCTGCGGCATGACCTTCTCGACCCTCGCCGGCACCGCCGGCGGCGGCATGCAGACGCCCGGCATGATGGGCTTCGGCAAGTACTACCTCACCAGCCCCAAGTTCATCTCCGCCGACGGCGGGCTGCAGCGCATCGTCTGGATGAGCAGCCTGCTCAAGCAGCAGATGGGGCCGGTCCTCAACCAGATCTGCGAGGGCGAGGGCGTGCCCGACCTGCTCGACAGGATCGCCGACGAGACCGTCTGCACCGACGTCGAAGGGCTGTTGCCCTTCCTCGAGGAGAAACAGCATCCGGCGCTGACCATGGACCCGCTCTTCTGATGCGCGCCCTGCCCGCCCGGATCGTCACGTCCATGGACGCCCAGAGGGGGATGGCGCGATGACACCAGTGGAAGTACCGGTAGAGAAATGGCAGGGGTCCGTCCGCGAGGTGATCCTGGGGGCGAGCGGGGGCGGCGGCACGCGCGCGTCGACGGTCACCGTCGGCGGCGAGACGACGCTGCCCTTCCTGCACTTCGAGGGCGCGATGCCCCACCGCCCCGTGGTCGCCGCCGAGGTGACCGACGTGTACCCGGAGGACTGGTCGCCCGCCCTCCTCGAGGCCCTGGGCGACGCCGCCCGTGACCCGGCGGCCTGGGCTAAGGCGGCGGCGGACGCCGGCGCCGACCTGATCGCGCTCAAGCTGCGCAGCGCGCACCCGGAGCGCGGCGACGCCGGCGCCGAGGCCTGCGTGGCCACCGTCACGGCCGTGCTCGGGGCGGCC
>DATHSP010000400.1:0-9318 GCA_035464075.1 Thermoleophilia bacterium
CGTGCGGGCCTCCGCGCCGTATGCCTCCAGCCCGGGGTCCGCGCCTTGCGGTTGCAGCCCGGGCGCGGCGCGCCCTACGCCTCCAGCCCGGGCTCCGCCTCGGCGCGCTTCCTGAAGACCATCAGCGCCGCGACGACGAGCATCAGGCAGGCGAAGGTGATGCGGGAGAGTCGGGCGTCCATCGTCACCGACCACTGCGACGCCGCGAACGCGGTGACCATCCCCGAGAATCCGAGGACCGCGGCGAGAGTGAGGTCCGTGTTCTTCGCACGTGCGTTGCGGTAGGTGCCGATCAGGGCCGTCGGCACGATCACCGCCAGCGACGTCCCCTTGGCCAGCGCGTCCGGCAACGAGAGCAGCAGGACCATGGCCGGCACCATGATGAGGCCGCCGCCCACGCCGAAGAGACCCGCCGTGATCCCGGAGACGACGCCGACGACGACGAGCAGCGCGGCGGTCGCGACACCGAGGTGCGGGTCGCCGGTCGGCTCCCCCACCTCGAAGAACATGCGCGTGGCGGTCAGGATCAGGAAGACGGCGAAGGCGAGCCTGAGCGCGCGCTCCGGCAGGCGGTGCAGCGCGGCGGTGCCGATGACGGCGCCGCCCGCCGCCCCCAGCGTCAGCAGGGCGGCGGCGAGCCAGTCGACCGAGTCGCCCAGTGCGTAGCCGGTCACGCCGACGAGCGCCATCGGGATGATCGCCGTCAGCGACGTGCCGTGGGCCAGCCGCTGGTCGACGCCGAGCAGCAGCACGAGGGCGGGGACCATGAGGATCCCCCCGCCCACGCCGAACAACCCGGCGAGGAAGCCTGAGGCGAGGCCGATCGCGACGACCAGCGCCCAGAAGCGTGCGTCGCGCGGTCTCACGCGGTCACCTGCCAGCGCGTGTCTCGCCGACTCACGCGGTCACCCGAAAGCGCGTGGCACGCGGCCTCACGCCTTCACCGCGGGACGACGCGCCGCGGCGCCGGTGGCGGCCACGACCCTCTCGGCGATCGCGAGCAGACCGGCCTCGTCGCCGTAGCGGCCGACGAGCTGCAGCCCGACCGGCAGCCCGTCGGCGGTGAAGCCGCAGGGCACGGACACGGCCGGGTGCGCGGTGACCGTGACCCGCGAGCACGAGCGCATCCAGTCGGTGTAGGTCGAGAGGCGATGTCCGTCGATCTCATCGACCCACTCCTTCTCGACCGGGAAGGGCGCGACCTGCGTCGCCGGGGCGGCCAGCACGTCGAAGCGTGAGAAGAAGTCGACGGTGCGCGCGAAGATGGCGGCCCGCTCGGCCTGGGCCGCGGCGATCCGCAGCGGGGTCAGCCGCAGCCCGGCCTCGATGTTCTGCGCCACCGTATCCTTGAGCGACTCCCGGTGCGCCACGTACTCGTGGTGGAGGGCGCGCACGAAGCTGAGCGCCCTCAGCACCTCGAACACCTCGTCGGCGCCGCGCAGGTCGGGCTCGGCCTCTTCGACCTGCCAGCCGAGCCCGTCGAGCACGCGGCGCCCCTCCTCGAGCACCGCGGTCACCTCCGGGGCGATCGGAAGACCGCCGAGATCCCGGCTCCAGGCCACGCGGACGCGCGCCGGCGACGGCAGCCCCGCCGGCGGCGACCGTAGTGGTGCCGCCGGCGACGGCAGCGTTGTCAGCGCAGGCAACGCCCCCAGCGACAGCGGCGCGCGCGGGTCCGGCCCGGCCAGCACGCCGAGGAGCAGCGCGAGGTCGCCGACGGTGCGCGCGATCGGCCCCGAGACCGAGAGCGGATCCCAGGCGTCGTCGGCCGGCAGCTCGGGCACGCGTCCGGGCGTGGGACGCAGGCCGATGACGTTGCAGAAGCTGGCGGGGTTCCGCAGGCTCCCGCCCATGTCGGAGCCGTCCGCGAAGGGCAGCATGCCGGCCGCGACGGCCGCGGCGCCGCCGCCGGTGCTCCCGCCGGCCGTGCGTGAGGTGTCGTAGGGGTTCCGCGTGGCGCCGAACACCGGGTTGAAGGTCTGCGAGCCGGCCCCGAACTCGGGCGTGTTCGTCTTGCCGATGACGATGGCGCCCGCCCGCCGCAGACGCTGCACGAGAAGGGCGTCCTCGGCGGGCACGTGGTCGCGATAGATCGGCGAGCCGTACGTCGTCCTGATCCCGGCCGTGTCCACGAGGTCCTTCACCGCGATGGGCAGACCGTGGAGCGGGCCGAGGTCGTCGCCGCGGGCCCGCCGGCCGTCCGCGTCGTCGGCGTCGGCGAGGGCGCGCTCCGGGACCAGCGTCGGGATGGCGTTGATCGGGCCGTCCACGTCGTCGATGCGCTGCAGGAACGACGAGACGACCTCTCGCGCCGAGACGGCGCCGGCGCGGAGCATGGCCGCGAGCGCCGTCGCCTCGAGCTCCCAGAGCCCGCCATGCGTGCCCCTGCCGTCACCGTCTCGCACGGTGCGGTCGTCACCCTCTCGCATGGTGCGGTCGTCGGCGCTCACAGTCCCCCCATCTGGTACAGCGCGAAGGCGACGGCGAAGCCGAGCACGGCGAGCAGCCCGGCGCCGATGCCGGCGCCCTCGCGCGCCTCGGGGATGAGGTCGTCGGTCAGCATCGTGAGCAGCGCCCCCGCAGCGAAGGCCTGGGCCAGCGCGCCGCTGCGCCCGCTGGCCTCCCCGACGAGCGCGCCCGCGGCCGCCGCGACGGCCGCCACGGCGATGACCCCGCCCCACATGAGCAGGATGCGGTTCCTCGACACCCCGTGCTCGGCGCTGAGCTCCGCCGCCGAAGCCATCCCCTCGGGCAGGTTGGAGACGATGACGGCCACGAGGAAGGCGGGGCTCACACCACCGCCCGCGACAGTGGACAGACCGAGGATGAACGACTCCGGCACGCCGTCGAGCGTCGCCCCGAGCATGAGCGCGCGACCGCGAGCGGCCCGATCCCCCGAGCCGGCCCCACGGCTCAGCACACGGTCGCCGGCGTAATAGGCGAGCGCGCCGAAGGCCAGGCCGGCGGCGAGCTCCACCGCCGAGACGAGCTCGACCGCGTCGAGCACGAGCTCGAAGGAGACGGCGCTGAGCAGCGCGCCGGCGCCGAAGGCGGCCACGCGCCCGACCGTCCGGTCGCTGGGCCGGCCGCGCAGGGCGAGCCACGCCCCCACGAGCAGCGGTAACGCGGCCAGCGCACCCAGCAGCGCCGCGGTCAGGACTGTCGGCACGGGTCACACCTCGCGGTCGCAGCGGCACCCGGCGGGCGGCAAGACGACCGCGCCGCCGGGCCCGTCCGTCTCTGCGACGAGCATAGTGGTCCTGCTCGGCACGTGTCGAGGGCGAGCGGGCTCCGTCCCCGCCGCGAGCCGCCGTCAAGCGGATGTACGATTCCGGAACGGGAGTCGACGCGACCAAGGAGTGGACATGGCGGACAGCAGTGTGAAGAACGCGGGCGGAGCCGGAGCCGGAGCCGTCTACGGCCTCGGCCTGATCGGAGCGCTCGTCTACTACATCCAGACCGCCACCGGGTTCTGGGACGGCGTCTGGGGCGTCATCCAGGCCCTGTTCTGGCCGGCGTTCCTCATCTACGGAGCACTCGACGCGCTGAAGCTGTGATCGGCGGACGTCTCCGGTGACGCGGCGGGAGGCCCGGCGCACGGTCGTGCCGATCCTGCACCCGGTCCTGTAGCATGGCCGTGATCAGGCCCCCGGGCGTCGTGTCGCGCGCCGGCCGAAGCGCCCGCCGACGGATACGGAGACGCCCATGACCGACCTCTTCCAGCCCTACGCCCTCGGGCGCCTGCGGCTCCGCGACCGGTTCGTGCGCAGCGCCACGACGAGCGCCTGGGCCGACGAGCGCGGCGTCGTCGGCGCCGAGATCATCGCGCGCTACGAGGAGCTCGCCGCGGGCGGCGTCGGCCTCATCGTCAAGGGGCACCTGTACGTCGACCCGAAGGGCAAGGCGCACACCGGCATGGCGGGCATCAGCGACGATGGGCACGTGCCCGCCCTCGCCACGCTGGTCGACGGCGTGCATCGCAACGGCGGTGTCATCGTCGCCCAGATCAACCACGCCGGCTGCGAGGCGGAGGCGGGCGAGCGCATGGGCCCGAGCGACCTCGAGACGCCGGAGTGGCGCGCCCGGGCCATGGACGCGCGAGAGATCCGCGAGGTGGTCAAGGCGTTCGGCGCGGCGGGGCGGCGTGCGATGGACGCCGGCTTCGACGGCGTCCAGATCCACGCCGCCCACGGCTACCTCCTCAGCCAGTTCCTGAGCAGGCTCGCCAACCGGCGCACCGACGAGTGGGGCGGCAGCCTCGCGGACCGCATGCGCCTGCTCCGCGAGGTCTACCTCGAGCTGCGCACGCGACTCGGCGACGACACGGTGATCGGCATGAAGCTGAACTGCGACGACTTCAGCGAGAGCGGGTTCACGGTCGACGAATCGGCCGAGGTCGCGCACGAGCTCGCGCAGCTCGGCATCGACTTCATCGAGGTGAGCGGCGGCGGATTCGGTATGGAGGCGCAGTACCAGGCGCGCGCCCGCGCCACGGAGGCCACCCTCGCCGCGTACCCTGCCCTCGCGGAGGCCAGCTTCGCCGGGCACTGCGCCCGCATCCGCGAGGCCACCGGGTCGACGGCGCTGGCCCTCGTGGACGGCCTGCAGACCCTTGCCGGCATGCAGGCCGTCGTCGATTCCGGCCTCGCCGACCTCGTGAGCCTCTGCCGACCGTTCATCCGCGAGCCGGACCTTGTGAAGAAGCTCGCCGCCGGGCAGCGGGAAGCGACCTGCACGCGCTGCGACGGCTGCTCATCGGAGGAGGTCTTCGGCGTGCAGATGATGCGCTGCACCCTGGACTGAGGCGCCGCAGGACGGCGTCCCCGGCGCCACAGCACGGCGCACGACGCCCCCGGCGACCCCGGGCGCCCGGCGCGCCCGACGTGTCAGGCGAGCGCGATGACGCGGTACGGATTCGCGCAGGGCGGGCCGGCGCAGACGTGCATGCGCCGCTCCTCGAGCTCCCAGACCATGCTCGCCGTCGTCGGCGAAGGCGCGTCGGGACCCTCCCCGCCGTGGCCGCAGATCGACGTCGGCGCGTTGGCGTGGTCGCGCAGCACCGCGCCGGCGAGGCCGACGGGATCGACGCCCGGCCCCAGGCCCTCGCTCAGCAGTTCGCACGCCCGTGCGTAACGGAGCCGCGACCCGGCCGACGTCGAGCCCTCGACCTCGAGCATCTCGGCCGCGAGGTAGTGGTTCGTGTGCGCGAGCCACTCCCAGTCGTCGGTCACCGCACCACCCTCGATCACGGACGCGCGTGAGGCCGATGTCTCGACGTCCCAGATGCGCCCGCCGGCCTGCCCGCAGAGGTGGTTCGAACCGCGCGCGCGTTCGGAGAGCAGGGCGCGCGCCGTCGCCTCGCCCCGGGTCGGCGCTTCGAGCATCCAGCGACAGACGAGCGAGTCGGGCACGCCGGGCCGCAGAGCCGAGGGCAGCGCGTCCGCCCCCTCGTCACGCGCGTAGACCGTGTTCGCGCCGAAGGCCAGCCCGTGCGAATTCAACCCCGTCATCGCCAGCAGACCGGCCGTCGTCATCGCCAGGATCCGCGTGCCGTCCGGCACCGTGACCCGCAGGAGCAGCTGGTGCTCGATGTCCTGCTCCTCCCAATCCTCGTTGTGCGCGACGATCGTACGGCCCTCCCCGGCCAGCGCCAGGGACGTGCAGTGGCCCGGCTCCGGGGGCAGCGTGCAGGTGAGCTCCTCCCCGCAGTTCAACAGCAGGACCCGGGAGAACGGGACGACGGCGCCTTCGGCCAGGCCGCGGAGCTCCTCTACGTACTGCGGCAGGCGCCGCTCCGCGGCGGCGAGGAGCGGCCGGGTCAGCGCCTCCGCCGCGGCCAGGGGCAGGCCGGCGAAGCGCTCGAAGTCGGCCTCGAACAGTGCGACGCGGCGCTCGACCAGCGGGCGAGCGCCCTCGCCGGTCTGCCGGCCGATCTCGCGATAAGACCCGGCGACCTCCAGAAGATCGAACGGAACGCCCACGCCTCCCCCCGCCTCTCGCAGCTCTCGGACGGCCTGCCGCCGACGCGCCGGCACATCCGCGATGGCGCCGCCTCGTCCCACGGCGGACTCGGCCACCCGCCCACCGTACACCGCCGGATGGCCGGCGTACACGCTTCGACAGTCTCACCGTGGGTTTCGAAGCGCGCAACGCATATACTCGTGTTGCGCGAGCGGCGGACGAGCCTGGACGGGGCATCCTTGCGGAGGGGCGGATGCCCGGTCCCGCCCGTCGCTCCCACAAGGCCATGCCACAGGGGGTACCCATGGACCGGCACACGTTCCCGAACGTCACGACAGAGAGAGCCGCCCGATGGGCGACGACCGCGCGCTTCGCAGCGACGATCGCGGTCGTCGTCCTCGCGGCCGGCGCCCTCACACTCGCGACGGGGGTCGTCGGCCCCGCCGACGCACAGGCCGCCCTGGCGCCGGCGACCACGCTGCCGGCCGCCGACGCGCAAGCCGCCGGCGACCCGGTCAGGGTCGCGGTCTACGTCGGCGGCGGCACCAGCGCCGACAAGATCGCCGCGACCCTGCGCGCCTGGCAGGCCTGCGGCTTCGACTTCACCGGCATCGAGCTCGAGGACCTCGTCATGGGCCGGCTGAGCGCGGCGGACTACGACGTCCTCCTCCTCCCCGCCGGCCAGGACGACACCAAGGTCGTGTACGGCAACGAGGAGTACGGGCTCGGCAGCACCGCCGCGATCGACGCGATCAGGGCGTTCGTGAGCGCGGGCGGCGGCATCGTCGGCCTCGAGAGCGGCGCCGCCTACATGTCGCGCGACGGCGGCCTCAAGGTCTACCCGGGCAAGTACCGGCGCTTCGGCAAGGCGGGCACGAACGACGTCACGATCACCGATCCCGCCTTCGGCTCGGGCAAGCAGCAGGTCTACCGGACGGCTGGGGGCGGCTGGCTCATGGTGAAGAGCGGGGCGACCGAGGTCGCCGCGAACGCCGCCGGCCAGGCGGTGATCGCGCGCTGCGGTTACGGCTCCGGGCGCGTCGTCGTCTGTACGCTCGACCCGGAACTGCGCGGCGACACCCAGCTCGACTGGAGCATCTGGGACGACTGGGCGATGGGCGGCCGGCACACGGACTCGGCCGGCGCCTGGAAGCTGTTGGGGCGGATGGTGAACTGGGCCGGCACCGGCGTAGCCACCCGGCCGGCCCTGACCGAGCACCCCAACCCCGACGGCGCCCGCGTCGCGATCGTCTCCACGTACTCGACACACGGCGGGGCCTGGCCCGGCCTGCTGCCCGCCGTCAGCCGGGCCGTCGAGTACTCCGGCCACGTGCCGCTCGCCGTCCGCGGCTCAGACATCCGCAACGGCAGGCTGACCGACGACGCCTTCGACGTCGTCGTCTTCCCCGGCGGCTACTGCTGGGGCTACGAGACGGCGCTCGGCGCCAAGGGCGGCCTCGAGGTCAAGAGCTTCTGCCGGGCCGGCGGCGGCGTGATGGGCATCTGCGCCGGCTCCTACTACCTCTCCGAGACCATCGACTACTACGGCGAGACCTTCCTCTACCTCAGCCTCTTCGAGGGCGTCGCCGTCGGCGAGCTCGACGACATCGCCCAGTACCCGCACGCCGCCCTGACGCCGACGTACACGAGCGATCCGGTCATCGGCGACCTCGGCGCGATGCAGGTCTACTACGCCGGCGGGCCGTTCTTCACGCAGCTGGAGGCATCGAACGCCTCCGTGGTCACGACCTACGCCTACGACGGCAAGTACGCGGGGGCGCCCGACGTCATCCGCTTCGCGTACGGCGACGGGCACGTGCTGCTCACCGGCACCCACCCCGAGGTGCGCACCGGCACGGACGTCGACTGGATCAGCTGGGACGACTACCACGAGGGCACCAACGTGCCATGGGTCAACCCCGACAACCCGTGGCGGTTCTTCGACGCGGCCATGGACGAGTGGCTGACGCAGTAGACGTGTCCGGGAGGAGAGCCGGCGCCTGCGGCGCGGCAGGCGGGTACGCTGCGGTGGCGGGCCGGATCCATCCCGCCCACCCCCCGTCACGCCGACCGGCCCGCCCCCGCGGCGCCGGTCGTTCCGCGACCGGCTGGCGGTGTTCTCCACGGCCGACGATGCCGATAGGGTGATCGTGTCGCGTCTGTCATGCGGGCGCGCGGGAGCAGGCACACGGCGCGGGAGCCCATGAGTGTCATCCTCTGTCCGGTCTGCGGTTCGAAGGTGAACGCACTCGTGCACCACTGCCCGGAGTGCGGCGCGGACCCGAGACTCGTACGCGAAGACGCGGAGGCCGACCTGCGCGCGCGCGGCATCCCCCTGCCCAAAGAGGGACCTCAGCCGAGCGGGTCGGCGGCGTGGGCCGCGACCGGACCCGGGGCGGCGGGAGCGGCTCTGGCGGGCGCCGCCGCCGGCCGGCCGGGAGCGGCGCCGGGTCGGGCGGGAGCCGCGCCGGGTCGGCCGACGGCACTCCGGCGACTGCTGTCGCCGGCGCCCTCCGTCACCGCGGGCCCGGCGACGTGGCCGGCGGTGATCGGCGCCGCCCTCTTCACCCTCTGGGGCCTGGAAGCGTTGCCGCTGTGGCTCGCCCTCGGCCTCCTCCTCGTGTACCCGCTCTTCGTACGCACGGCCGAGCACCGCCGCTGCCGCGAACTCGCGGTCGACGTCGGTGGCGGGTTGCAGCTCCTGCTGGGCATCGCGGCCGGCGTCATGTGGGTGGTCCTGCCGGCCGCACTCAGCGAATCGCTCTTCGACGCGACGGTGATCTTCTACCGCCAGCTCTCCGGCGGCGCGCTGCTGGAGCTGATCCTCGTCGCCGGCGTCTTCGTGCCGCTGCTCTTCGGCCTCGTCTTCCGCTACCTGGAGCTGCGGGCTGGGAGCTGGTGGGCGCTCGCCCTCGTGACCGCGGCGTACGTGACCGCGGGTATCGTCGCCGCGCAGGGGGTCACCCTCCTGGGCGTCGCGTGGACGGCGTTCGCCGCCCTCGTGTACGCCCTCGCGTACCTGTCGACCCGCCGCCTCTGGCTCCCGATCGGACTGCGTGTGGGAGCCGCGCTCCTCGTCACCGACGCGCCTGTGCTCAGCCTCGACCTGGTCAAGGTCGCCAGACCCGACATCGTGAGCCCGGACGCGACGCTGCACCTCGCGCTCCTCGGCGTCGCCGCCCTCGTCATGCTGGGGGTCGCCCTCCGGCGCGGCGCCTTCGTCGGGCGCCACCGGGCTTGGCACGTGCAGACGGGCCGCCCCCTCGCCGCTCAGGACTGGGCGGCCTCGCCGTGGCCGCGGGCCGGCCTCTGGGCGGCGCTCGGCTGCACCGCGCTCCTGGACGGCATCTACTGGTA
>DATHSP010000401.1:0-2080 GCA_035464075.1 Thermoleophilia bacterium
TCTCCCAGACGTGGTAGTTGCCGAGGTAGCTGTGCTGGTGGTAGGGTGGGTCGAGGTAGGCGACGTCGGCCTCGACGGCGGACGCCGCCTCGAGGGCGTCGAGGCCGAGCGCCGTGCCGGGGCCGTCGAGCACGCGCGGCAGGCGCAGCTCGAGCTCGCCGAGGGCGCGCGACGCCCACTGCTTGAGGTAGGCCATTTGCACCCCGGTCGTCGAGTCGACGCGGTCGGCGGCCTCCATGAGGGCGACGAGCAGGACCGCCTCGACGTCGCCGTCCAGGCCCTCCCATCCCCACTCCGCGATGCGCTCGCGCATAGCGTCGACGCGGGCGCCGTTGCGCGGGTGCAAGAAGCGCGCCCGCTCGCAGAAGGTCTCGGTGAAGTAGCCGGGGGCCGGCGGCACGCGGCGCAGCTCCTCGAGCCGCCGGCCGACCTCGTCGATCACCCGGGCCCGGTCGGCCTGCACGTAGCAGCGCGCCAGGGTGTGCGCGAAGGCGGCGTTGTCGTTGGCGATCACGTCGTAGCCGGCGCGCTTGAGCGCATGCCCCACGCGCGCCGTGCCCGAGAAGAGGTCGAGCACGCGGCGCGCCCCGCCGAAGCAGGCGATCATCCGCAGGATGTCGGGGACGAGCAGGCGCTTTGACCCCAGATACTTGATCATCGCCCGGAGTATCGCACAGCACCCGAACGAGCCCGCACAGTGCGAGCCCGCGCCGCGCGCACGGCGGTGATGGGCGTCCTCGTGAGAGGGCATCCACGCGAACCGCGCACGTGACGGTTCCGGAGGCGCCGGGTACCAACCCAGCGACCCCACGAAGGAGCCCTCATGAAGGTCCTCAACGCATCCGTCGAGATCGACGCCCCCGCGGCGACCGTGTGGAAGGTGCTCGCCGACGCCTCCCGCTACCCCGAGTGGAACCCCTTCGTCCAGAGGCTGGAGGGAGACCTGCGCGAAGGCGGCAGGGTCGCCGTCACCATCCGGGCGCCGGGCCGCAAGCCGGTCACGTTCAAGGCGAGGGTGCACCGGCTCGACCCCGGGCGCGAGCTGCGCTGGCGGGGGCGGTGGTTCGTGCCCGGCGTCTTCGACGGCGAGCACGCCCTCACCGTCGAGCCGCTGCCCGAAGGTCGCGCCCGCTTCCGCTCGCACGAGGTGGTGACCGGCCTGCTGCTGCCGTTCCTCGGCACGGCGATGCGCCAGTCCCAGGACGGCTTCGAGCAGCTGTGCGCGGCCGTGAAGGCGCGCGCCGAGAGCCTCGCGGCGGCTGAGAGCGCGTCGTGACGGCCGCCGGCAAGCCCGCCGCGACGCGGGCCGACCTCGATGCCCTGGCTGATCTGCAGGCCCTGCCGTCGATCGGCCCCCGCCTCGCCGAGAAGCTGCTCCTCCTCGGCGTGCGCTCGCCCGCCGGCCTGCGCGGGCGCGACCCGGAGGCGCTCTACGACGAGCTGCAGTCGAAGCTCGGCCCCGTCGACCGCTGCGTGCTCTACGCCTTCCGCTGCGCCGTGTACGCCGCCGGGCACGATGCGGAGCACGATCCCGGACACGGGAGCGACCGGGGCGGCGAGCACGGCGCGGCCGACCCCGAGCTCGCCAAGTGGTGGAACTGGAAGGACGGCGGCCTCGCCCTGAGGCGGGCTCGGGCCGCCGCGAAGTAGCCGGGCGCGCAGACGAGGCGCTCGGGCGGGGCGCTCGCGCCACCGGGGAGCGGCGCGGCCCTCAGGCCGCCGCCGACAGGCGGCGGATCTCGATGCCGTCGAGGTAGCTGTAGACGCTCTCCACGTGAGCGCCGACCAGGCGCCAGATGTGGAGGAAGGGCACGCGCTCCACGTGCCAGCGGTGATCGGGCGCCCGCGGCCGCGCCCGATAGTGACCGCCGATGATGAGGGAGGTGACCCCGTCGATCGGCGGCCCGAACCCCGCGAAGCGGCGCCACGGGCCGCACTGCCAGTGCTCGACGTCGACGCCCACGAGGTCCCAGTGGGGCGGCAGCCCGCCGAACAGGTCCAGCGCCACCAGGTCGCGAGTCGCCCATGGCTGCCCGTTGATGACGTCGAAGACCACCCACTCCGCGTCCTCACGCCGGTA
>DATHSP010000402.1:0-2421 GCA_035464075.1 Thermoleophilia bacterium
GTGGGCCAGCGGGTCGATCCCGAGCTCGCGCAGCGAGGCCAGGTACTGCTCCTGGACGTCGGCGGGCGACGGCTTGAGCACGACCTGGTACTGGTAGTAGTACTGGAAGCGGTAGGGGTTGTCGCCGTAGCGCCCGTCCGCGGGGCGGCGACTCGGGGCGACCCCGGCGACGCGCCACGGCTGCGGCCCCAAGGCGCGCAGGAAGGTGGTCGGGTAGAAGGTGCCGGCCCCGACCTCGGTGTCGTGCGGCTGTGCGATCACGCAGCCACGCGACGCCCAGAAGCGGTCGAGGGTCATGATCATGTCCTGGAACGTCATGGGGGACTCCTAGCGCGGCGGGGATCTTCGGCTCTCGCAACCCTGCCCAGGGGGTCGGGCCGGGGGCGCGGCGCGCGGCGAGCGGCGCGGGACGGTGTCGCCGACCCCACACGGCGCTCGCGCCGACAGCGTACGATACACCATGCCGGAGCAGCGCCCCATGCGCGTCCCTGACGCACCTCATCAGCACGGCACGGCGGCGGTCGGGTCGGCGGGGGCCGGTGAGGGCCGGTGAACCGCTACGACGACCGCGCCCGCCTGGTGTTCCACTTCGCCCGCGAAGAGGGTTCGAAGCTGGGCCACGCCATGATCGGGCCGGAGCACCTGCTGCTCGGCCTCATGCGCGAGGGCGGCACGGCGAGCAAGGTGCTGGCCGAGTTCGGCGCCACGCTGGACGGCATCCGGACGCAGGTCGAGGAGATGGTGGGGCGGGGCGACGGCCTGCCGCGCAACGAGACCGCCGCGATCACCCCGCGTGCCCGCCGGGTGATGGAGCTCGCCGGCAGCGAAGCCCGCAGCGTCGGGTCCAACGTGATCGCCACCGAGCACATCCTGCTCGGCATCATCCGCGAGGGCGACGGCGTGGCGTACCGCATCCTGCAGCAGCTGACCCGCGACGTCGACACCGTGCGCTGGCGCATCCTGGCCGCCGCCGACCCCAAGAAGACCCCGGACGCGGTCGCGACGCCGTTCCTCGACGAGTACGCGCGGGATCTCACCAAGGAGGCGCGCGACGGCAAGCTCGATCCGGTCATCGGGCGCACCGAGGAGATCCGACGGGTCATCCAGATCCTGTCGCGCCGGACGAAGAACAACCCGGTGCTGATCGGCGAGCCCGGCGTCGGCAAGACCGCGATCGTCGAGGGCCTCGCCCAGGCGATCGTCGATGGCCGCGTGCCGCCGAACCTCGCCGAGGTGCGCGTGCTGGCGATCGACCTGTCGAACGTCGTCGCCGGGACGAAGTACCGCGGCGAGTTCGAGGAGCGACTGCGCCAGATCATCGAGGAGCTCAAGAGCGCCAAGGTGGTCGCCTTCATCGACGAGTTGCACACGCTCGTCGGCGCCGGCGGCGCCGAGGGAACGCTCGACGCGGCGAACATCCTCAAGCCCCCGCTGTCGCGCGGCGAGGTGCAGGTGGTCGGCGCCACGACCACCGGCGAGTACCACCGCTACATCGAGAAGGACGCCGCCCTCGAGCGCCGCTTCCAGCCGGTAATCGTGCTCGAGCCGACCCCCGAGGAGTCGCTGCAGATCCTGCACGGCCTGCGCGAGAAGTACGAGGCGCACCACGGCGTCGTGATCCCGGTGCCGATCCTCGAGCTGTCGGTCCGGTACGGCGAGCGCTCGCTCCCAGGCCGCAACTTCCCCGACAAGGCGATCGACCTGATCGACGAGGCCGCGGCCCGCACGCGGCTGAACAAGTCGCTCGGTTTCCCGGTGCTCGAGGGCGAGGACGGCACGCCGATCGTCAGCCGCGAGGACATCGAGTCGGTCGTGAACAGCTGGGGCGGCATCTACGTCGACGACCACGACGGCGCGCGCCTCGCCGACCTCGAGCGCCGGCTGAAGAAGGCCGTCGTCGGCCAAGACAAGGCGATCGTCGCGCTCGCGGCCGCGCTGCGCCGCGCGCGGGTCGGCCTCGGCGGCCGAACCCGGGTGTCCGCCTCGTTCCTGTTCGTCGGCCCGTCGGGCGTCGGGAAGACCTACCTCGCGAAGCAGCTCGCGATGGAGCTGTTCGGCAGCGAGCGTTCGCTGGTGCGGCTCGACATGTCCGAGTACCAGGAGGCGCACGCGATCAGCAAGCTGATCGGCGCCCCGCCCGGCTACGTCGGGCACGAGCAGGGCGGCCGGCTGACCGAGGCCGTGCGGCGGCAGCCGTTCTCGGTGGTGCGGCTCGACGAGATCGAGAAGGCGCACCCCGACATCTACAACACCTTCCTGCAGGTGTTGGACGACGGCCGCCTCACCGATGGCATGGGACGGCAGGTCGACTTCCGCCGGGTGATCCTGATCATGACCAGCAACACCGGCTTCAACACCGGTCCCACGGTCGGATTCCAGGAGGAGGACGGCCGTCAGCGGGACGCGCAGGCGCCCCTGAAG
>DATHSP010000403.1:0-3792 GCA_035464075.1 Thermoleophilia bacterium
GTGCACCTGCCCATCGGCAGTGAGCACGAGCTGCGGGGCGTCGTCGACCTGCTCGCCATGAAGGCCTTCACGTACGCCGACGGCAAGGCCGAGGCCGGCGAGATCCCGTCCGATCTCGCCGACGCGGCCGCAGCCGGTCGTGACAAGCTCGTCGACGCCGTGGCCAGCACCGACGACGACCTCGCCGAGAAGTACCTCATGGAGGAGGAGATCGGCGAGGACGAGCTCAAGCAGGCGTTCGCCGCCGCGGTGGCCGCGGGGCAGATCTTCCCGGTCGCGGCCGGCTCGGCGACGCACCTCGTCGGTGTCGACCTGCTGCTCGACCTGCTCACCCTCGCGCCGGCTCCGACGGCCGTCGAGGGCCCGGTCGTCCAGGGCGACGGCGACGGCGAGACCCGTCTCGAGAGCGACCCCGACAAGCCGGCGGCCGCGTTCGTCTTCAAGACGCTCGCCGACCCGTTCAGCGGCCACATCAACGTCTTCCGTGTCTTCCAGGGCACCCTGAAGGGCGACAGTCAGGTGGTCGTCACGCGCGACGGTCACAAGGAGCGTCTCGGGCAGCTGCTCAAGCCGCAGGGCAAGGACACGAAGCCGGTCGACGGGCTCGTCGCCGGCGACATCGGCGCGGTCGCCAAGCTCAAGGACGTCGTCACCGGCGACGCCCTCTGCGCCGAGGGCTCGCCCGTCACCTTCCCGGCGATCGAGTTCCCCGCGCCGCTCATGTCCTTCGCCGTCTCGGCCAAGAGCAAGGGCGACGAGGACAAGGTCATGCAGGCGCTGCGGCGGCTCGCCGAAGAGGACCCGATGCTCGACGTCCACCGCGACGCGCAGACCGGCGAGACCATCGTCGCCGGCATGAGCCAGGTCCACGTCGAGGTCATCGTCGAGCGCATGAAGCGCCGCTTCGGCGTCGAGGTCGACCTCAAGCCGCCGCGCGTCCCGTACCGCGAGACCGTCCGCGGCACCGCCAGGGCCCAGGGCAAGCACAAGAAGCAGACCGGCGGCAGGGGGCAGTTCGCCGACACCTGGATGGAGATCTCCCCGCAGCCGCGCGGCGAGGGCTTCGCCTTCGTCGACAAGATCGTCGGCGGCGCCATCCCCCGCAACTTCATCCCGGCGGTCGAGAAGGGCGTGCGCGCCGCCATGTCCGAGGGCTTCCTCGCCGGCTACCCGGTGGTCGACGTCCAGGTCAAGCTCTACGACGGCAAGCACCACCCCGTCGACTCGAGCGACATGGCCTTCCAGATCGCCGGCTCGATCGGCTTCAAGGCCGCGGCCGAGAAGGCCCAGCCCGTGCTCCTCGAGCCCATCATGAACGTCGAGATCACCGTCCCCGAGGAGAACGTCGGCGACGTCATCGGCGACCTCAACTCGCGGCGCGGCCGGGTGCTCGGCACCACGCCGCGCGGCCACAGCAACGTCGTGGCCGCCGAGGTCCCGCTGGCCGAGATGCTCACCTACGCCCCCGACCTCACCTCGATGACCGGGGGCAGGGGCGACTACACCATGGAGTTCTTGCGCTACGAAGAGGTGCCGGCCCACATCGCCCAGAAGGTGATCGACGGCGCCAAGAAGGAGCGCGAGGAAGCGCAGAAGGGGTGAGGCGCGGTAGGATGAAGGCAAGCGAGGCGTACCACCCCCCGGAGGTCCCAAAGTGACAGACATCGGCACCATGCGCGTGAAGAGCGGTCTCGCCGACATGCTCAAGGGCGGCGTCATCATGGACGTCACCAACGCCGAGCAGGCGAAGATCGCCGAAGACGCCGGCGCCTGCGCGGTGATGGCGCTCGAGCGGGTCCCCGCCGACATCCGCGCCCAGGGCGGCGTCGCCCGCATGGCCGACCCGACCAAGATCCGCGAGATCCAGGAGTGCGTCTCGATCCCGGTCATGGCCAAGGCGCGCATCGGCCACTTCGTCGAGGCCCAGATCCTCGAGAGCCTCGAGGTCGACTACATCGACGAGAGCGAGGTCCTCACCCCGGCCGACGAGGCCAACCACATCAACAAGTGGAAGTTCACCGTGCCCTTCGTCTGCGGCGCGGTCAACCTGGGTGAGGCGCTCCGGCGCATCAGCGAGGGCGCGGCGATGATCCGCACCAAGGGCGAGGCCGGCACCGGCGACGTCGTCGAGGCCGTGCGCCACATGCGCACCATCATGGGCGAGATCCGTCGCCTGCAGACGCTCGACGCCGACGAGCTCTTCAGGGCCGCCAAGCAGCTCCCGGCCCCCTACGAGCTCGTCGAGTGGGTGGCCGAGCACGGCAAGCTGCCGGTGGTCAACTTCTCCGCCGGCGGCATCGCCACGCCAGCCGACGCGGCGCTCATGATGCAGCTCGGCGCCGAGGGCGTCTTTGTCGGCAGCGGTATCTTCAAGAGCGACGACCCGGCGAAGCGCGCCGTGGCCATTGTGCGCGCGACGACCAACTACCGCGACGCCGGCGTCCTCGCCGAAGTCTCCGTGGGTCTCGGCGAGGCGATGCCCGGCATCGACGCCGCGCGCATGGCCGACGAGGCCAAGATCCAGCACCGCGGCTGGTGAGCCGCAGGGCCTGGTGACGTGGTGCCGGGCGTGGAGCGTCTCGACCGCATCCTCTCGCCGGAGCCGGCGGCGTCCGGCGGCGGCGCGGGCGCCGGGCTCGCCGTCGGCGTGCTCGCCCTGCAGGGCGACTTCCGCGAGCACCGGCTGACGCTCGAGCGCCTCGGCGTGTCCACCCGCGAGGTCAGGCGGCCCGACGAGCTCGACGGCCTCGACGGCCTCGTCCTGCCCGGCGGCGAGAGCACGACGATCCACAAGCTCATGGAGGCGTACGGGCTGAGCGGCCCGATCCGCGCCTTCGCGCGCGCCGGCCGCGCCGTGTACGGCACCTGCGCCGGGCTCATCACCGTGGCGCGCGACACCGTCGAGGGCTTCCCGCCGACGCTGGGCCTCATGGACATCGTCGCCCGCCGCAACGCCTTCGGGCGCCAGGTCGCGAGCTTCGAGACCGACCTGGCGGTCGCCGGCCTCGGCGGGCTCCCCGTGCGCGCCGTCTTCATCCGCGCCCCGTGGATCGAGTCCGCCGGCCCCGGCGTCGAGGTGCTCGCCCGGCACGCCGGTCACGCCGTCGCCGCCCGCGAGGGCGGCGTCCTCGTGACCGCCTTCCACCCCGAGCTCACCGACGACACCCGCCTGCACGAACTCTTCATCACGATGGTCCGCGACAGCGTGGCGACCGCGGCCCGGGGCGCGGGCCCGGCGGGCGCCCGTCGCGAGCCCGCCCCGGCCGGCACGCGCTAAGCGAAGGAGGTGGTGTCCCCGTGTCCGGGCACTCCAAGTGGTCCACCATCAAGCACAAGAAGGGCAAGGAGGACGCCAAGCGCGGGCAGTTGTTCTCCAAGCTGGCGCGCGCCATCCAGGTCGCCGCTCGTGAGGGCGGGCCGGACCCGCTGACCAACGCCGCTCTCTACACGGCGATCGAGAAGGCCAAGACCTACTCGATGCCCAAGGACAACATCGAGCGCGCCGTGCAGCGCGGCGCCGGCAAGGGCGGCGGCGAGGACTTCGAGGCCATCGTCTACGAGGGCTACGGGCCCAGCGGCGTCGCCGTCATCGTCGAGGTGCTGACCGACAACCGCAACCGCTCGGCGGCCGACGTGCGCTCGATCTTCTCCAAGCACGGCGGCTCGCTGGCCCAGCCCGGCGCCGTCGCCTGGATGTTCGAGCGTCGCGGCTCGATCGTCATCGCCGCGACGCGCTACGACGAGGACGAGGTCATGCTCGCCGCCGTCGAGGCGGGCGCCGACGATGTCGTC
>DATHSP010000404.1:0-20418 GCA_035464075.1 Thermoleophilia bacterium
TCACCGTCGCGAGACCGCCGCCGAAGCGCCTCGGTGCCTCGGCGTGTCCCTTACTCCTCCACGGCCTGCGGCTTGCCGCCGCGGCGCATCAGGAGCACCACGGCGATCACGACCAGGACGGCGATCACGGCGATGACGATCCACAGCGTCGCCGAGCCGCCGGCGTCTTCCTCCTCGGCGCTCTTCGGCTTCAGGTTGAGGTAGGTGTCCATGTTGAACGCGTTGAGGAAGGCGAGGCCGTCGAGGAACGGCACGTAGCCCTCCCACTTCGCGGTGTTGCCGATCGCGAGGGTGTCGGGGTAGGTGAGGGCGATCTGCGGACACTCGACGTAGAAGATCTGCTGCAGGCGGTGGATGCTCTCGAGGCGCTCCGCCGCGTCCATCTGGCTGAACTGCAGCGCGACGAGCTCGTCGTACTCGGGGTTCGACCAGCAGGGGTCGTTCCACCACTCGATCTGCTCGGTGGTGAACGACGCCAGCGTGTCGCCGGGGTCGGCGTAGCCGGCGTAGCTCCACAGGTACAGGTCGTAGTCGGGCGCGTAGTAGCAGTCGGCGTCGTAGTTGTAGAGGGCATCGGAGAGGGCGCCGTCGTCGATCACGCTGTAGTCGATGTCGAGGCCGCACTCCGTCAGCCAGCCGGCGATCAGTTTGCCCATCGACTGGCTCTCGACCGACGAGGTGCGCGCCTGGAGACGCAGCCTGATGTTCTTGCCCTCGTACTCGCGGAGGCCGTCGCCGTTCGAGTCGGTGTAGCCGGCCTCGTCGAGCAGCTGGTTGGCCCTGGCGATGTCGAAGCCGAAGGTCTCCTCCGGGGTCGGCTCGTAGTGGGCGTCGAAGTCGGGCGGCCACTCGCCCGCCGGCATGATCGTCGTCGCCGGGCGGGCGTACCCGCCCCAGCCGATCTCGACCATCTTCTCCTTGTCGATCGCCCAGGCGAGCGCCTGGCGGAAGCGGACGTCCCGGAGCACCGGATGGCCCAGCGAGGTGTCCTCGCCGTAGCAGTTGAAGCACAGGTAGTCCCAGGTGAAGACGTTGCCCTTGAAGCCCTCGAAGCCGTCCTGCTGCGAGACCTGCTCGTACTGCGCCGTCGGCACGCCGTACGCCGCGTCGAGGGCGCCGATCTTGAGGTCCTGCGTCATCGTGTCGGCGTTGGTGTAGAACTCGAAGTAGATCTCGTCGATGGTCGGCTCGGTGCCCCAGTAGTCGGGGTTCTTGGTCAGGAGGATGTGGCTGCCCCGCTGCCACTCCTCGATCTGGAAGGGCCCGGACCCGACGAAGGGGTAGGTCACCTTGTGCTTCTCGGGCTTGTCGATCTTCGACCAGATGTGCTCGGGCATGCAGTAGATGTAGAGCCGCTCCATGTTGGCCTTGGGTGCGCTGCAGCGCACCTCGCAGGTCGAGTCGTCGATGGCCACGGCCTCATCGATGAGCTTGGTGTACGAGCTGTAGGCGTAGAGCTCGTTCTCGACGATGTAGTTGTAGCTGAAGGCGACGTCCTCGGCGGTCACCGGCTCGCCGTCGCTCCACACGGCGCCCTGGCGGATCTTGAAGGTCCACACGAGGCCGTCGTCGGAGACCTCCCAGCTCTCGGCGATGCCCGGCACCGGCCCACCGTCGGGGCCGTAGGCGATGATGAAGTCGTAGTTGAGGCACCAGGCCTCGTAGTCGATGGTGCCGTAGCCGACGAACGGGTTGAGGTTGTCGGGCGGCTCGATCGTGCCGACCCTGAAGACGACCTTCTCGCTGCCGGGGGCCGGCGACGGGCTGTCGTCGGCGGCGAGCGCGACGCCGAGGCCGCCGCCGGTGGCCGCCGCCAGCAGGAGCACGACGCCGAGCGCGAAGTACCTCGCCAGTCGCGACCTGGTGCTTCGTGAAGCCATGGACTCCCCCTCTGTACCGGTCATGCGTCGCGGAGCGCACGGCCGCACCCCGCACCCGCCTGACTCCCCTTCGTCGGCAAGCGTACGGGCTGGAGATTCCCCTGCAAAGAGGGGTTGTGGCACAAACCGAGTGTGCGCGAGCGCGAAAAGCTGTGCAAGCTTGGCCAGACGGGCTCACGAGTGCGAAGAGCGGGCTCCGGAGGGCGCGCGGCGGCCGGCTCAGACCAGCCGCTGCGCGTGCCGGTCGGCGGCGGCCACGATGCGGTCGAGCTCGGCGCGCACGTCGGGCGCGAGCGGCTCGGGGTGGTGCTCGCGCTCGAGGCGCAGGTACTCGTCGAACGCCGCCCGCCGCGCCGCCTCCGGGTGCAGGCCCTGGGACGCCGCCGTGGCCAGGTCGTCCAAGGCCGCGGCGACGCTGCGGCTCGCCTCCTCGAGGCGAGCCGCCCCCTCGCCGTACGTGCGTCCGTGGGCGAGCCAGGGCGGCAGACGGAAGTCCCGGAGGTGCTGGCGGGTATGCCGCTCCTTGAGGAAGTAGCCGCGGGGGCCGACCTCGCGCACGACGTCGAGGGCGAGGTCGGCCTCGTCGAAGGCGAACGGGGTCAGGGCCTCGCGTGCGTCGAGCAGCGCCTCGCAATCGAGGACGAGCCGCTCGGGGATCTGGACCATCGAGCCGCCGGCGAGGCCGATGTAGCCGCACAGCTCGCTGCCGCACAGGGCGGAGAGGATCGCGCCGGCGCCGGCCTGTCGACCCGCCGTCCAGCCGACCCCGGCCTCGTCGTTGTCCACGCCGCCCCCCGCGAGCGACGGGACCCCCCAGGCGTGCGCGAGCTGCGTCGCCATCCAGCCGGCGGGTGTGGCGATCTCGCTGAGGTACCCGCCCGTCGAGGGGTCCATGAGCGAGACCAGGACCGAGTGGAACACGGGCGCGCCGGGGAAGGCGAGCTGGAGAAGGACCATGCCGGCGACGACCTCGGCGTCGCCCTGCGCGAGGGCGCCGGCGACCGTCGCCGGGGCCGTCGAGCCCATGGTCGTCATCGCCATGAAGCTCACGGGGATGCCCGCCTCGGCGTAGGTCAGCGCGCACTCCAGACCCTGGTCGTCGTGTCCGAGGGGGCTGATCGTGCAGATGTTGGCGCATATGGGCGGGCGGGCGCGCAGAGCGGCGTCGTCGCCGCGCAGCGTGCGCGCCATCTCGACGATGTAGGGGGCGAGCGCCGGCCGCACCGTGGTGCCGCCGCGCACGTGCTTGAGCGTGTTCGTGAGGCCGGCGTGACACTCGTACAGCGGCGCCGCGAGGCCGTGGTCCTGGGCGCTCACGGGGGGCCAGAAGAAGGCGAGCAGCGGCAGGGCGTCGCACACGCGGGCGAGGCGAGCCACGTCGTCGGTGGTCGAGGAGCGCAGCTCGCGCGTCTGCGGGTCGACGACGTGCACCCCGACCCCCTCGGTGCAGACGTAGCTGCGCGTGCCGTCCAGCACGAGGTCGAGGCGTTCCTCGCGGGCCCCGAGGACGAAGGCCCGCGGTGCCGTCGCCATGGCCCGCGTCACGAGATCGGCAGGCAGGCGCACGATGCCGTCGTCGCCGACGGCGGCGCCGTGATCGGCGAAGACGGTGCGCGCCTGCTCAGAGGGGATGTGCACGCCGACCTCCTCGAGCAAGGTCAGGGTGGCGGCGCGCAGTCGCTCGACCCCGCGGGGCTCGAGCGGTGGGTCGCAGGCGTGCGGCGTGAGGGCGACGAGGTCGGGAGTGCGGCTCGGGCCCTCACTCGTGCGGCTCGGGCTCTCGCTCATGGTCGTCCTCCTGCGGTCGGGGGCTCGGCGCGGCGCCGTGGGGATCCGCGCCCGAAGTCTGACAGCGAGCATGCGGCGCCGACAAGACCCCGGGCGGCCGGCGATGCCGGGCGGACGTGGCTCGCGGGCCGTCCGCGACCGGGCGCCGATCCCGGCACCCTCTCAGGGCTTGCACGCCCCTGCCACCCGCAGCATGCTTCGCCGTATGAACGGGACGCAGGCACGACCCCTCGAAGGGCGGCTGGCCCTCGCCGCGCCGCAACGAGATGCGGTGCGGGCCGGGGTCGACGCTTTCGCCGAGGGCGGCAACGCGGTCGACGCCGCGCTCGCGACCGCCGTCGCTCTCGCCGTGACCTACCCGCACATGGTGTCGCCGGGCGGCGACGCCTTCATCCTCGTCCACCATCCCGACGGCCGCGTCACGGCCCTCAACGGCAGCGGGGCGGCGCCACGCGCCGCCGACGCCGGGGTACTGCGGCGTCGCTTCGGCGTGATGACGCACCGGCGCCCCGAAGCGGCGACGGTGCCTGGCGTGATGGCCGCCTGGGAGTCCTTGCACGCCTGCGGGGCGCGGCTGCCGTGGGCGCGGGCGCTCGAGCCCGCCGTTCGCCTCGCGGCCGGCGGCGTCCCCGTCGCCCGCGACCTGGCCGAGACCTTGGCCGCCGACGACGGACGCTGGGCGGCCGACCCGGGCATGGCGGACGTCTTCTTCCCCGCCGGGAGGTTGTTGCGCGAGGGCGAGACCCTGCGCCAGCCGGCGCTGGCCGCCACGCTGCGGACGGTCGCCGCCAAAGGCGCCGGGGCGTTCTACCGCGGCGAGATCGGGGAGCGCTTCTGCGCCGGCTTCGGCGCGCGCGGCGGGCTCCTCGAACCGGGCGATCTCGTCGCGCACGAGACCGAGGTGACGGCGCCGTTGCGTCTCGAGGCGCTGGGGCACGAGTTCCTCACCGCGGCGCCCAACTCGCAGGGGTTCGTCCTGCTCGAGGTGCTCGCCGCCCTGCACCGGCTCGGCGACTGGATCGATCCTCTCGGGGCGGAGGCCGGCACCCTGGCCCGGCTGTTCGCCCACTCGGTCGCGGATCGGCGCTGCCGCCTCGGCGACCCGCGGGCCGGGGTCGCCGCCATCGACGATCTCTACGCGCCCGGGCGGGCCGAGGAGCTGACCGCGGCGCTGCGCGACGCGGCGTCGCACGCCGATGGCGGCCCCGTGCCCGGCGACGTCGTGCCACGCCCCGACGGCGCCCCCCTGCCCGGTGACGCCGTATCGCACCCGGACGGCGACACCGTCGCCCTCGTCGCCGCCGACGACGAGGGCTACGCCGTCGCCGTCATCCAGAGCCTCTTCGACGGCTTCGGCTCCGGGGTGCTCGAGCCCGCCACGGGCATCATCTGCCACGACCGCGGCGCCGGCTTCTCGCTCGAGCCGGGGTCGGTGAATCTGCTGCGCCCCGGGGTGCGGCCGGCGCACTCGCTGATGCCGCTCCTGGTGCGGCGTGGCGGCCGGCTGCGGGTGATCGCCGGCACGATGGGCGGCTGGGCCCAGCCTCAGATCCACACGCAGGTCCTCAGCCGCCTGCTCGGCCGCCACGAGTCCGCAGCGCGCGCTCTGGCCGTGCCGCGCTGGACGGTCGACGTCGACTACACCGGGGACCCGGCGCTGAGCGTCTGGCACGAGGGCCGTGTCCCGCACGCCGCGCGTGCGGCCCTGGCGCGCAGCGGACTCCCGCTCGTGGCCGGCGACGAGGTCGACGACCTCGCCGGCCACGCACAATACATCCTGATCGACGCCGACGGGAGCATGGACGCGGCCAGCGATCTCCGCGCCGACGGACGGGCCGTCGTGATCACCCGCTAGGGGAACGGCCGCGGGCGGCTGTCCGTCCTCTCAGATGGGCAACTCCTCGTCCGCCGGCAGATCGACGACCCCCCAGGGCGTGCCGTGCGCGGTCATCAGCGCGAGGAAGGGCGCGGGGTCGATCTGCTCGGGGGCGTAGACACCGTGACCCGGCACCAGACCGCGCACCAGCATGATGGCGCCGCAGGCCGCCGGCACCCCGGTCTGCCAGCCCGTGCCCTGCACGCCGTGCTTCTCGAAGGCCTCGTCGTGCGAGGTGATCTGGTACATGAAGCGCCGGACCCGCGTGCCGCCGATGGTGCCCTCGGCGAGCGTGCCGACGCACACGGCGCCGTGCATCTTGCCGATGAGGTCGACCGACCTGGGCAGGCGCGACACCAGCAGGTCGAGGGGGCGGAAGCGCGCCCCCCCGAACTCGATCTCCTTGTTGTGGGCGAAGCCCAGCTTGCGCCACGCGAGGAGGAGGTTGGCCCAGTCGTCGTCGAGGGCGATGAAGAAGTCGGCGTCGCGCAGGCCCTTGCCGGCGAGGAAGAGCGGCATCAGCTGCGACTCCTCGTGGTCGACGTTCCACACCGTCAGCGTGCCCACGGGCTCCGGGAAGGTGAAGTCGAACTTCTTCGAGAGCGACGTCCGGCGGGTCCTCTTGCCGTCTTCGAATGCGGCTGGAGGAAGGATCAGGCACTCCTCGACCATGGTGGTCGGGGAGAAGCTCGGCGCGTAGTCGACGCCCTCGGCGCTCGAGGCGTCGCCGTCGAGCACCGTGAGGCGCTCGACGGTCTCGAACTGGTCGTAGAGGGCGCGCGCGAACACGTCGCTGGCGCCGGGGTCGATGCCGAAGAAGCAGAGACCGGTGAGGCCGGCCTTCTTGAACTCGCCCGAGAGCGCCAGCTCCTCGTCGACGTCGGCCGTACCGACGACGTCGCGCGGGCCGGCGGCGGCCATGTCGAGGTAGTGGGTGCCGGCCTCGAGGCAGGCCGCCATCACGTCGAGGTTCACCTCGGGGATGAGGCCGTTGATCACGAGGTCGACGCCCGAGAGCGCCGTGACGAGCGCTTCCTTGTCGTGGACGTCGAGCTGCAGGGTCTCCGCCTTGCCCGCCGGCAGCTTCGCGGCCACCGCCCGCGGCCGCGCTTCGTCGATGTCGGCGAGCACGACCGAGGTGACCTCCGGAACCGAGACCACCGTGCGGGCCGTCACTTCGCCGACTGAACCTACACCGAGTTGAAGAACGCGCATGCTCCACTCCCTCTGCGGGCCCTCCTGCAGTCGAAGAACTTGAAGGCGGGCCACGTTGCTTACTCACCATTCTCCTCCAGAAGTATCTTCTTTGCAGGCTTTATTCCTGAACCTACTTGACAGTGACGGGAATCAGAACTTGAACTTACCTGACAGTCGGCGAGCGGAGAGGCGATCATGTACCTGAACGTGCAACGTGCCGCCCGGCGGCTCGGCGTCGCGCCGCACACGGTCCGGCGCTGGACGGCGAGCGGCTTCCTCCCGTGCACGCGCACCCCCGGGGGGCACCGGCGCATCCGGGAGGAGGACGTCGAGGAGCTCGCGCAGCACATCGGCGGCAGTACGCACCTGGCCGCCCGCCGCGCGCGGGAGCGCGAGCTGGAGACGCTGCTCGAGACCTCCATCGCTCTCGTCAGCCGGCTCGAGCTCGAGGACCTGCTCAAGGAGATCGCCAGGCAGGTGACGCGCCTCCTCGACTGCCACTTCTGCGCGATCTCGACCCTCAACGAGGAGGCGCAGTCGGTGAGGATCCTCGCGGACTACGATCGCAGCGGCCGGCGGCTCCCCGGCGCCCCCGAGTATCCGCTGGCGCGCTATCCGCTGACGCGCCGGGTCCTCGAGGGCAGGATGACGGCGGTCGTGAACCTCAGCGACCCCGCTGCCGACTCGGATGAGCGCCGCGAACTCGAACGCGAGGGCGACAAGAGTCTCCTGATGGTGCCGCTCGTCTACAGGGGGCGTTCGATCGGCCTGATCGAGGTGATGGACCACCTGCGCGAGCGTCGCTACTCACGTCAGGAGCTGCGGCTCTGCGGCGCCGTGGCGGGTCAGGCGGCGGTGGCGCTGGTGAACGCGCTGACGTTCGCGGAGGCGACGGCCGCCTCGGGCGAGATCGGCACGCTGTGCGCCAGGCTCGATGCTGCGCCGGGAGCGCTCGGTCGCGTCGGCGAAGCCGAAGACCTGACCGGGTCGCTGGAGGCGGCCGCGGAGGCTGCCTGCCGCCTGTTCGGCGGCACGAGCTGCGTGGTCTCGGCGAGAGGCCGGAGCGCCGGCTACGACGGCGGCACGGCGGCCCCCGACGCTGCGGCCGGCGACCGTGTGAGAGGCGGAAACCACCTGAGGATCTCGGCCGTCGGCGAGGCGGAGGTGCTGTCCGCGACCGACTCCTCGGGCGGCTGTGATCTGCGGGTCACGCTCTCGCTGCCGCGGGCGGCGCAGCGCGGCGAGGCCGAGTTGCTGGGGCTGCTGGCCAGGACGGTGGGCCTGCTCGTCGACCGGCTGCCCGGCTGAGCAGGCCCACCGTCCCGGGGCCGTCGTCAGTCGGCCACCTCCCAGATCGAGTTGGCGATCAGGCGGAAGTGGTGCTCGGGGTAGGCGCGGAACGTCGGCGCGAACCCGATGAAGACGATCTCGCCGTCGCCGCGCGTGCCGCTGATCACGGCCGCCTGGCCGCGGGCCGCGTCCCTCTTGGCCCAATAGCCGCAGACGAACCAGTCGTCCTGGTCCCCGTAGCGCGCCTCGACGGTCACCGAGTCGCCGAGCTTGGTGTACCAGACCGGCCGGCTGACGAAGCCCCAGTCGTCGGCCTGGAAGCCGGCGCCGACGAGACTCTCGGATTCGAAGCTGGCACGCACGATGGCATTGGCCCCCGAGAGCGCGGTGGCGCCGAAGCGGACCGGCAGGAGGCGCCCGAGGTTGCTCGCGGTGCCGGCGTAGCCGAGGCCGACGTAGCCCCCGCCCTGCTTGACGTAGGTCTTGACCTTGGTGGCCGTGAAGCCCGTGCTGTTGTTGACGAACACCTCGTAGTCGCCGAGCGTCGCGCCGGTGCCGACGACGTCGAAGTCGAAGCCGAGCTCGTCGAGGACGTAGCGCGTGTCGGCCCCGCCGGCGACGGCGAGCGTCATGTCGTGCAGCACCTTCGTCTCGGCCGGGCGGTCGGACGCGGTGAGCTTCAGGCGATACGCGGCGGCGAGCTCGTCGAGGAGCGCCGGCGGCGCGTCGACGACGACGTAGGTGCCGAGCGGCGCCGCGTCGCTCGCCGCCGTCGTGATCTCGACCGAGACGCCCTCGTCGAGCAGCGCGTTGACCATCTTGACGGCCTCGACGCTGTCGTTCGCCAGCAGGTAGCACTCGCCCTCGCCGGCGACGGCGCCCGGCGGCGCGGTCTCGCCCACGGGCGCGAGCGCAACGTCCCCGAGCGGATCGTCGACGATGACGCGGTCGAACCCGAGCATCTGGGTGAGGTTGGTCGCGCAGGTGCTGTACATGCTCTTCACGGCCGAGAGGTCGGTGCCCTGCCAGAGCCACGTGTTCGCGAGCCCCCGGAGGGACTGCCGCATCGGCACCACGTACGTCCCGGCCGGGTAGGGGACGCCGTCCAGCTCGAACACGGTCGCGGCGCGGTAGACCTCGATGCCGGCGGCCTGCAGCTTCTCGACCATGCGTGCCGCCTGCAGCGGCGCGCGCTGCTGCGGTGCGGAGGCCGGGATCAGGTAGGCCTCGGGGAAGGTGACGTCCCCGTCCGGCTGCGGGATGCCCTCCACGCCGCGGCGGAACTGCTCGGCCTGGTCGTGCAGCAGCTGCACCTTGTTGTCGGCGGCGTGGAGCGCGCCGGCCCAGATCGCCCAGAAGTGGCAGGCGGTGCCGGTGGCGTCGCGCTGTGTCGTCTCGAGCGTCATGCCCGCCGATCCGTAGTACATCGCGTACATCGGCGTGTAGATCGGGCTGTAGTCCTCGAAGCCGCCCTTCAGGTCGCGGTAGGCGATCTTGACCGGCCGCCGTGTCTCGACGTTGATGCGCGCCTCCATCGCCAGAGACGTCGGCAGCGCGGACCCGATGAAGAGGTCGAACTCGTAGTTGGGGTTGTGCGGGGCCGTGCACGGCTCCATGAGGTAGTACGGGTAGTAGCCGTGCAGGTCGAGGAAGACGGTCGGCACCCAGCGGGCGATCTGGGCCGCGGTGGCCTGCGTCTCGGGCTGCGACGTCAGGAGGAAGTCGCGGTTCATGTCGAACCCGTTCGAGTTGGCGCGCGTGTCGGCGATGCGCCCGTCGGGGTTCTGGCAGATGTTGAAGAGGACGACGCACTCGTCGAGGATGCGCTGCGCCTCGAGGTCGTCCTCACCGGCGGTCGCCAGGCGCCGCAGCATGATGAGCCCGGCGTCGACCCCGTTCGGCTCGTTGCCGTGGATCGAGCAGTTCATGAAGACCGGCACCTTGACGTCGCCGGGCGCGCCGGCGAGCTGCGCCTGGGCGGCGGCCGGGTCGTCGAGCATGAGCTGCCGGAAGGCGAGGTGGTCGTCGATGGCGGCGAGCACGTCCGGCCGGGCCACGATGACGAGGAACAGGTCGTGCCCGGCGGCGGAGGTCCCCATGACCTCGTAGCGGACCCTGTCGCTCGAGGCGACGAGCTCGTCGAGGATCGGCTGGTTCTCCTCGTAGGGTACTTCGCCGGCGAAGTCCGGCCGCCAGTCGCTGACGCCGGCGGCCGCCGGCCCGGCCGTGAGCCCGAAGAGCAGCAGCAGGGTCAGGCCGCAGAGCAGCAGAACGGTGAGCTTTCGCATGGTCCCCCCTCGTGAACCACGGTATGGGCGCCGCCGCCCCCACGCGCGTCGCCCCCAGTGCCCATCGTTAGGCTAGCACTGTGCCGCTTGCCGTCAACGCCCGGGGCCGCGCTCTCGCCTCCCCCGGGCGGACCGGGCGTTGCCAGATCTGACAGCACCCGCGGCACGGCGTCGGGTGCGGGGGCGCGGCGCCGGTGGTGTCAGCGGCCGCCGCCGTCGCCGGCGAGGTACGCGGCCAGCGCGTCCAGACGGGCGCGCTCGTCGACTCCGAGCTCCCCGAGCTCGACCTCCTCGGACGCCCGGTCGAGCCACCGGACGTCGTCCTCCGCGAGGACGCGCTCGGCCAGGGGGAACAGCACGTTGTGCTCCTGGGCGATGTGCGCCTCGAGGAGGCACACGTAGGCGGAGAGCTGCTCGGTCGCCAGCAGGACGGCCGTCTCGTCACCCTCCTCGGCTGCCGGCAAGCGGTCGAGCAGGCGGTCCATGCGTACGCGCCCACCCTCGTGCTCGGCGAGCATGGCGCCGATCACGCCGAGCGTCTCGGCCGGCGCTCGCTCGCGCAGACGCCGCAACAGGAGCCGTTCCTCTTTGGCCTGGTGGAAGCCCTCGGTGAAGCCGCGGCTGAACTCGACGAACGAACGGACCCAGGCGCCGTCGACCCGCCCTGTCCTCACGAAGAGCTCCGTCTTGCGGTCGGCCGCGTTGATCACGCGACACAGCTCCTGGTGCTCGCGACGCAGTCTGGTCGTCGGTCCCATGCCGGCCTCCTTGCCTCCCTGTCCGGAGGATTCCCTGCGCCGCTCCTCTCTGACCCGTCACGCGCCGTGTGCGGAACTCGCGTGTCCGTGGGCGTGCTACCCTAGCCGGGCCGGATGTCCGAGACTGGGGTACGAGATGGCCGATCTCGAGGTGATGCGACTGCTCGGGGAGACCCTCGATCGCGCGGCGGTCGACGAGTGGGGTGTCGCGGCGAACGACGGCTGGGACCTCGCCCCCGACCTCCCCCTTGCGGTGTCGATCGTCATGCGTCACGCGCCGCAGGCCCTCGCCGGTCTCGAGCGGACTGAGATGTCGCAGGCCTTCTTCGACGACTACTCGCGGCTGTTCGGCCAGCTCGATGCCGCCGCCGCGGCGGTGGTCGAGCTGGCCCACGTGCGCGGCCGCCGGGCGGTCCAGATCTCCAACGTCATGAGCGGCCCCAACGACGACCCGCCGCTCGCGGACTGGGGCGACGCCGGCGTCTTCCCGCACAAGACGGCGGCGACCCAGGCCGGCCTCGGCTGGATCGGCAAGACCGCCGTCTTCGTCTCCGCCCGCTACGGTCCGGCGGTGCGGCTCACCACTGTGTTCACCGACCTGCCGCTCGAGCCCGGCACGCCGATCGTCGCGAGCCGCTGCGGGCGCTGCCGCAGCTGCGTCGACGCCTGCCCCACGGGGGCCGGCCGCGACGTGCTCTGGCGGGCCGGCATGCCCCGCGACGACCTCTACGAAGAAAAGGCCTGCGAGGCCAAGACCTGGGAGCACCTCGAGTGGGACGGCACCTGCGGGGTCTGCCAGGCGGTCTGCCCGTATACCAAGGCCGTGTCCGGCGAGCCGCCGCGGGCGCTCGCCGGGTGAGCGCGGTGTCGGGGCACGAGGCGCGGCGGGCCCGAAGCGGCGCCGCAGCCGCGGGGGGTGCCACGCCGGCGGCGCGGGAGCGCACGGCGTGCGCCTGATCGACCTGCACACTCACGTCTTTCCCGACGCCGTGGCCGGCGCGGCGCTGCGCACGCTCGAGGAGATGGCCGGCGTGCGGCCGTCCTTCGACGGCACCTATGCCGGCCTCCTCGAGGCCCTCGACCGCGCCGGCGTCGAGCGCGCCGCCGTGCAGCCGGTCGCCGTCAAGGCCAGTCAGGTCGCGGGCATCAACGACTGGGTCGCCGGGCTCGACCGCTCGCGCGTCGTCCCCTTCGGGGCGATGCACCCCGACCTCGACGAGCCCGCCACCGAGATCGCCCGCATGGCGGGGATGGGGCTCGTCGGCTTCAAGCTGCATCCGGAGTTCCAGGCCTTCAGCCCCGACGAGCCGCGCCTCGACGCGATCTACGAGCCGGCGGTCGCCCACGGCCTCGCCATCTTCTACCACGCCGGCAAGGACATCGCCGTGCCGACCTACCGCGGCACGCCGGCCTCCTTCGCCCGCGTCCTCGCGCGGCACCCCGGCCTGACGATGATCCTCGGCCACCTCGGGGGGTGGGGGGTCTGGGACGAGGTCCGTGCCGAGCTCGTCGGCAGGCGCGTCTACTTCGACACCGCGTTCACGCTCGGGCGCCTGCCGGCCGCCGACTTCGTCGATCTCATCCGCCGGCACGGGCCCGAGCGCGTCGTCTTCGGCAGTGACGCGCCGTGGGCCGACATGGCGGGGGCCGCCGAGAAGGTCGCCGGCTCGGGGCTCGACGACGACGAGCTCGCCGCGGTCTTCTCCGGCAACGCCGCGCGACTGCTGGGGCTCTGACGTGCGCGACTGCGGCATCGATCCGGCGCGCGTGACGGCCCTCAAGGCGCGGGAGGACGCGCGCTTCGCGCGCGAGCACCCGCGCTGCCGTGCGCTGCTCGGGCGCGCCCGCGCCTCGATGCCCAACGGCGTCCCGATGAGCTGGATGGTGAGCTACAACGATCACCCGCCGGTCTTCGTCGTCGAGGGCCACGGGGCGCGCTTCAGCTGCGCCGACGGGCGCGCCTTCCTCGACACCAACATCGGCGACAAGAGCACCTTCTGCGGTCTCGACCCCGAGCCCGTCGTGCGTGCCCTCGCGGCGCGCGCCGCGGCCGGCTGGCAGTTCCTCCAGCCGACCGAGGACGCCGCCGAGGTGGCCGAGGAGCTCGCCCGCCGCTGGGGGCGTCCGTACTGGCAGTTCACGCTGTCGGCGACGCAGGCGAACGTCGAGGCCGTGCGCCTCGCCCGTCACGCGACCGGGCGCGACAAGGTCCTGCTCTTCGCCGGCAACTACGCCGGCCACGCCGACGAGCTCCTCGTCTCCTACGGCGGCGGCGGTCTCCGCGCCCCGTACCTCGGGCTGGCCTCGCGCTCGTACGGCGACGTCGGCCTGATCGACTTCAACGACGTCGTCGCCCTCGAGCGCGCCCTCGCGACGCGTGAGTTCGCCTGCGTCGTCAGCGAGCCGGCGCTCACCAATGTGGGCGTGGTGCTCCCCGACCCCGGCTTCCACGACGCTCTCCGCGCGCTGACCCGCGCGCACGGTTCGCTGCTCGTCCTGGACGAGACGCACACCCTGATCTGCGGTCCCGGTGGCCTGACCCGGCGGTGGAGTCTCGAGCCGGACGTCGTGACGGCCGGCAAGGCCATCGGCGGCGGCGTGCCCCTCGGCGCCTACGGCATGACGGAGGAGCTCGCCGAGGCCTTCGTCTCGGGCCGCGGGCGCGACGGGCGCGAGGGCGAGCTCGCCACCGGCGGCACGCTCTTCGGCAACGGGCTCAGCATGGCGGCCGCCCGGGCGGCGCTCACCGAGGTGCTCACCGACGAGACCTATGCGCGCACCGCGGCTCTCGGCGCACGGCTGGCCGACGGCATCGAGGGCCTCGCGCGGGGGGCGGAGTTGCCCTGGGCCGTGCACCGCCTGTACGCGCGCTCGGGCTGGTCGCTGTGCGGCCGGCTGCCGCGCAACGCGCGCGAGGCCGACGAGGACGCCTGGCCCGAGTTCTCGGCGCTCCAGCAGGTCTACCTCGCCAACCGCGGCGTCTGGGAGGCGATCAGCAGCGCCGGCCCCGCCGTCTCGGCGGCGGCCACCGTGGCCGACGTCGACGAGTATCTTGCGGCCCTGGGCGAGCTCGTCACCGAGCTCGCCTAGCGGTCTCCGGCGCCGCCACCCGAGCGCGCCCGCCTCCGCCCTGTCACCTCCGCGCGGTCGCCCAGTGGCACCTTCCCCGCCGCCTCCGGTGCCGTTGTGGTCGGCGCGGCGCCCCGCACGGCGGTCCGACGGGTCGCACCCATGTCCGCCACACGCACCGCGTCACGTCCTCTCCACTTCGCTCCGGCTTGTGCCCGGCGTACCCCCGCGGTGGGAGGCGCTCCCTGGCGGGCCGACCCGCCTCTGCCTCCACGGGGGCAGCGCCTGACCCCGGGGGGTGAGGGAGGGGCGCGGCAAGATGCCCCTCAGGTCCCCTGAGGTTCACCACGTGGGGGCGACGACCGGCGAGACCGCCGCAGCTAGCCTTTCCACAACAGGTCGGCGCCGCCCGCCGCCGGCCGTCTCGGACGAAGGGCTCGACCCGTGGAGGGACTGATGGAAGCGACACTCGCACACGATCTGCCGCTCGCCGCACGCGTGCGCCCGGCGGCGCTGCCGCTGCCGGCCGAGACGACCGACACGGTCGTCGCCGCAAGCGGCCTCAGCCGCAGCTTCGGCGCCGGCGACACCGCCGTCCGGGCGCTGGCCGACGTCGACCTCGAGCTGGCTCGCGGCCGGTTCACCGCGATCATGGGGCCCTCGGGCTCCGGCAAGAGCACGCTGATGCACATCCTCGCCGGGCTCGATCGCCCGACGGCCGGGAGCGTCCACCTCGACGGCGTCGAGATCACGCGCCTCAAGGAGAAGGACCTGACGCGTCTGCGCCGCGAGAAGATCGGCTTCATCTTCCAGTCCTTCAACCTGCTGCCCACGCTCACGGCGCTCGAGAACATCCTGCTGCCGCTGACGATCGCCGGCCGCAAGGCCGACGATCGCTGGCTGGGGCAGCTCATCGAGACCGTCGGTCTCGGCGACCGGCTCGCGCACCGTCCGTCCGAGCTCTCGGGTGGCCAGCAGCAGCGAGTCGCCGTCGCCCGTTCGCTCGTGACGCGCCCGTCGGTGCTCTTCGCCGACGAGCCGACCGGCAACCTCGACTCGCGCACCGGCGAAGAGGTGCTCGCCCTCCTGCGACACTCGTCCGACGACTTCGGGCAGACCATCGCCATGGTCACCCACGACGCGCACGCGGCCAGCTGCGCCGACCGTGTCGTCTTCCTCAAGGACGGCGCGATCGTCCGGGACCACAACGGCATGAGCCGCGACGAGATCTACGAGGTCATCAAGGGTCTCGAGTCCGGGACGAGGGGGTGACGGCGATGCTGCGCAGGTCCTGGAGATCCCTCCTGCAGCGCAAGCTGCGCACCACACTGACGGTCCTCGCCATCCTCCTCGGGGTGGCGATGATCAGCGGCACCTACGTCCTCACCGACCAGATCCAGAACGGCTTCAAGGACATCTTCGCGACGGCCTTCAAGGGGACGGCCGTCGTCGTGCAGCCCAAGGTCTCCTTCGGCGACGGGGAGACGGCCGGGGCGGCCCTCTCCGACACGCTGCTCGACGACGTGCGTGCCGTCGACGGTGTCGCCGACGCGATCGGCAACGCCGAGGCGCTCGGCAGCGTGGTCGTCGACGGCGAGCCGGTGGCGACGAACGGAGCCCCGACCCTCGTCCTGTCGGCGAGCCCGTCGAGCGCCCAGCACGTCACCGTCGACGCCGGCGAGTTGCCGACGGCCGGCGGTGACGTCGCCATCGACGCCGGCTTCGCCGAGCGTGAAGGTCTGACACTCGGCGACGAGTTCGGCATCGGCACGCGCGACGGCATCGTGCCCGTCACCGTCTCCGGCGTGTTCACCTTCGGCCAGTCGTCCTCGATGGGTGGCACCATCATGGTGGCGGCGCCGCTCGCCGACGTGCAGCGCTGGTACGGCCTCGAGGGTCAGCTGACCTCCATCGACGTCCTGGCGGAGCCCGGTGTCACTCCGGATGAGCTCGCCGGCCGCGTCGCAGCGGCGCTGCCGGCCGACGTCGAGATCAAGACCGGCGAGCAGGCCGCCGCCGATGCGACCGCGGAGACCAGCGCGGCCATCAACTCGTTCCTGCGGCCGGCGCTGCTCGCCTTCGGCGGCGTCGCCGTGTTCGTCGGCGCCTTCATCATCTTCAACGCGTTCTCGATCACCGTCGCGCAGCGCACGAGGGAGTTCGCCCTGCTGCGCGCCCTGGGCGCCGGGCGGCGTCAAGTGCTGAGCGGCGTCGTCGTCGAGGCGCTCCTGATGGGTGTGGCGGCCTCGATCGCCGGGCTCTTCGCGGGGCTCGCCGTCGCGTCGGGCATCAACCGTCTCTTCCTGCTGATCGGCGCCGACATCCCGCGCGGCGGGTTGACGCTCGAACCGCGGACCATCGTGGTGGCGCTCGCGATCGGCATCGGTTCGGCCCTCGCCGCCGCGCTGGTCCCCGCACTGCGCGCCACCCGGGTCCCGCCGGTCGCGGCGCTCCAGGAGGGCGCGACGCTGCCGCCGAGCCGCCTGAGCCGCTTCACGACGCCGCTCGCCGTGGCGGTCGCCGGAGTGGGCGCCACCTTCGCGGGACTCGGGCTCTTCGGCTCAGCGTCGACCACGATGCGCCTCCTCGAGATGGGGCTGGGCGCGATGCTCGTCTTCGTCGCGCTGGCCATGGTGGCCAGGCACGTGGTGCGCCCGCTCGCCCGCATCCTCGGCTGGCCGCTCGAGAAGGTCTTCGGCACGAGCGGCCGCCTCGCCCGCGACAACGCCGCCCGCAACCCTGCCCGCACCGCGTCGACCGCGGCGGCGCTCATGATCGGTCTCGGTATCGTCGTCTTCGTCGCGGTGTTCGCCCAGGGCCTCAGGAGTTCGTTCGTCGACGCTCTGGGGCGGGCCAACCGCGCCGACGTCGTCATGAGCGACGACACCATGTTCTCCGCGCTGCCCGCGGCCGCCGTACGCCAGATCGAAGGGCTCGAGAGCGTCGACCTCGTGGCGGGTGTCGCGGAGCCCCAGGTACAGGTCACGACGGCCGGCCGCGAGCCCTCCGTCACCCGCGTCTCCGCGATCGACCCCGACGTCTACGCCGAGGTGTGGGGCTTCGAGTGGGTCGGCGATGCGACCGACGCCGTGCTCGCCCGTCTGCACGACCGTGGTGCCATCGTCGAGCAGGAGTTCGCGCTCGCTCGGGGCCTTGCCCTCGGCGACTCACTGAAGATGACGGCCCAGAACGGCGAGAGCGTCGACCTGACGGTGGTCGCCGTCTACCGCGACCCGCTGCTGTTCAACAACTTCGCCGTCGCCGACAGCACGCTCGACGAGCTGGGCGTGACGACCGACCCGAACCTGACCCTGGTCAACGCCAGTGAGGGTGTCACCCCGGAGCAGCTGCGCGAGGACGTCGACGGCGTGCTCGCGGGCTTCCCCGCCCACACGGCCCGCACGTACTCCGAGTACGTCGACTTCATGAACGCGCAGGTGAACCAGCTCCTCATGCTGCTCTACGCGCTGCTCGCGATGAGCGTGACGATCGCCCTCTTCGGCATCGTCAACACGCTGGTCCTCTCGGTCTACGAGCGGACCCGCGAGATCGGCATGCTGCGGGCGATCGGCACGACGCGCCGGCAGGTGCGGCGGATGGTCCGCTACGAGAGCGTCATCACATCGGTCATCGGCGGCGTTCTCGGCATCGGTGTCGGCGTCCTCTTCGCCTGGGTGGTCTCGACGCAGTTCGACGCCCAGGGCATGGTCTTCGCCGTGCCGGCCGGCCAGCTCGCGGTCGCGCTGGTCGCGGCGGTCGTGGTCGGCGTCATCGCCGCCGTGCTCCCCGCGCGCCGGGCGGCGCAGATCGACGTGCTCGAGGCCGTCCGCTGCGAGTGACCCGGCACGAGGGCGTCCGGCACGAAGGAGCACACGGGGGCGGGGCCGCGCAGAGCGCGGCCCCGCCCCCGTCCGTCAGCCTTGCGCCTCGCGCTCGCCGACCGGGCGGCCGTCCCCGGCGCCGGCCGCCGAGGCGGCGGTCGCCGGCGACGACGAGGAGGCCTGAGCCCGGCCCGCCCGCCGGCAGCGTCCGGACGGCGTGCGGCACCGCCGACGTGGCACAGGGCGCTCACCCGCCGCAGAGGCGACGGACCTCCGCGGCCGACCCGGCCTTCAGGGCGTCTCCGGCCAGTCTCCGCGCGCGCGCGATCTCGGTGCTCCGCACCGCCTCCTTGGCCAGCGCGATGCGCGCCGGCGACATCGACAGCTCGGTGACCCCGAGGCCCAGCAGCAATGGGACGGCGACCGGGTCCCCGGCCACCTCCCCGCACACGGCGACGCCGCGGCCGCCCTCCGCCGCGGCGCTGACCGTGCGCTCGACGAGGCGGAGCACCGCGGGGTGGAGGGCGTCGGCCAGCGCCGCCACGTCGGCGTTTCCCCGCTCGGCGGCGAGCGTGTACTGCGCGAGGTCGTTGGTCCCCAGGGAGAAGAAGTCCACGTACGGTACGAACGCCTCCGCGAGGAGGGCGGCGGCCGGGACCTCGACCATGATCCCCACGGGGACGCGCTCGGGGACGGCGACGCCCTCCGCGACGAGGGCCTCGCGGGCGCCGTCGAGCGCCTCGCGCGCCCGGTGCAACTCGTCCACGGTGGCCACCATCGGGAACATGACCCGGACCTCGTGGTCGGCGGCCACCCGCAAGGCGGCGCGAAGCTGGGCGGCGAACAGGTCGGGGTGACGCAGGCTGAGGCGAAGGCCCCTCAGGCCCAGGAAGGGGTTGCGCTCCTCCTCGCGAGGCAGGTTCGGGAGCGGCTTGTCGGCGCCGAGGTCGAGGGTCCGCAGGACCAGCGGGCGGCCCTCCAGCATCTCGGCCACCGCCCGGTACGCCGGCTCCTGCTCGTCCTCCGACGGCAGGTGGTCGGCCTCGAGGAAGAGGAACTCGGTGCGCAGGAGCCCCACGCCGTCGGCGCCGGCGCTCACGGCGGCGCCCACGTCCGCGAGACCCGCGACGTTGGCCGCCACGTGGACGGGCACGCCGTCCCGCGTCACGGCCGGCAGGTGCGCGCGCGCCCGTGCCGCGGCCTCCTCGCGCGCCTTCGCCAGACGTCGCCGCTCGACCGCGCGCACGGTCTCGGCCGGTGGGGCCACGGTGACCGTGCCGGCTTCACCGTCGAGGGCGAGGAGCGTCCCGTCGCGCACCGCGAGCAGCACCCGGCCGGCGCCGACGACCGCGGGGATAGCCAGCGACCGCGCCAGGATGGCGGCGTGTGAGGCGGGACCGCCGAACGCACAGGCGATGCCCCGGACCGCGTCTGTGTCCAGACCAACGACCTCGGCGGGGCTCAGGTCGGTCGCGACGACGACGCCCGACCCGCCCGGCGCGGGCGGCGCCGGCAGGCCGAGGAGCAGGCGGAGGACCTGGTCTCCCACGCTCCGCAGGTCGCCGGCCCGTGCCCGCAGGTACGGGTCGTCGAGGGTCTCCCACTCCGCCGCGGCGACGGCGACGGCGTCGGCCCACGAACGGGCAGCGCTCTTGCCTTCTTCCATCACTCCCGCCCGGGAGGGGCCGAGCAGCGCCGCGTCCTCGAGGAAGAGGAGGTGGGCGTCGAAGATCGCCGCGTCGTACTCGCCGGCGCGGGCCGCCGCGGCGGCCCGCGCGCGGCCGATCTCGTGCCCGGCGGCGTCGAGGGCCCGCTGCAGCGCGCTCCACTCGGCGTCCGGGTCGCCCGGACTGCCCTCCGGCACCTCGACGGGGGCGGGTCGCAGCCTGCGCGCCTCGGCTACGGCCAGGCCCGGCGACCCCGGCAAGCCGTGGAGCACGGTGCCGGGAGCGGGCGGGGCCGCAGACGACGTCACCTCGTCTGCGGCGGCGACGCCCCTGAGGCCCGCCCCGGGGCCCGGAGGGCCCATCGGGCGGGCCTCCCGCGGCTCTCCGAAGCCTTCGCCGGCGAGGCGCCCGATGGCGGCGAGCGACTCGTCGGCCTGCGGTCCGGTGGCGCGCAGCAGCAGCTCGTCGCCGAAGCGAGCGCCCAGCGTCGCCACGGCGTTCAGGCTGCGCGCGCTCACCGGCCCGCGGCCGGTGGTGACGTCGGTCACGGTGACGTCCGCGTCGAAGGCGGCGGCGGTCCGCACGAGGAGGGCGGCCGGTCGGGCGTGCAGGCCCAGCCGGGTGTCGACCGTTACCCGCAGGGCTGGTCCTGCGAGCGGCATGGCCTCGGCTGGCCCTGCCTTCCGGGCCGGTGGCCGTCGCTCAGTCTTCGTCTCCGCCCCGGGTCGCTCCGGCCCCGGGGACGGCGTCGTCGCCCCGGGCGTCGCTCCGCCGTCCGTCTGTC
>DATHSP010000405.1:0-12725 GCA_035464075.1 Thermoleophilia bacterium
CATGTACGGCGAGAGGTAGCCCTTGTCGAACTGCATGCCCTCGGTGAACTCGAGGTCGAGCCCGAAGGTGTTGGACTCCTCGACGTTGACGACGCCGTCCTTGCCGACCTTCTCGATGGCGTCGGCGATGACGTCGCCGACAGCGCGGTCACGCGCGGAGATGGTGGCGACGCGGGCGATGTCCTCTTTGCCGGAGATCTCCTGCGACTGCTTCTGGATCGCGGCCACGGCCTCGTCGACGCCCGCCTCGATGCCGCGCTTGACGGCCATCGGGTTGGCACCGGCGGCCACGACGCGCAGGCCCTCACGGACGATGGCCTGCGCGAGCAGGGTCGCCGTGGTGGTGCCGTCGCCGGCGATGTCGTTGGTCTTGGTCGCGACTTCCTTGACCAGCTGGGCGCCCTGGTTCTCGAAGACGTCCTCGAGTTCGATCTCGCGGGCGATGGTCACGCCGTCGTTGGTGATCGTCGGCGCGCCGAACTTCTTGTCGAGCACCACGTAACGGCCCTTGGGGCCGAGGGTGATCTTGACGGCGTCGGCGAGCGCGTTCACGCCACGCTCCAGCGAGCGGCGGGCGTCGTCGTGATACTTCAGTTCCTTAGCCACGCTACGTCAGCCTCCTCTCTACTTGACGACTACGGCCAGGATCTCGCTGGCGCGCAGGATCAACAGTTCGTCGCCGTCCTTGGTCTTGTACTCGGTGCCCGAGTACTTGCCGTAGACGACCTTGTCGCCCTTCTTGACGTCGACGGGAATCCTCTTCTCGCCTTCGTCGTCCCACTTGCCGTCGCCCACCGCGACGACCTCGCCCATCATCGGCTTCTCCTTGGCCGTGTCGGGCAGGACGATGCCGCTCGCCGTCTTCTCCTCTTCCTTGACCGCCTTGATGATCACGCGGTCTTCAAGCGGCTTGAGCTTCATGCAACCCTCCTTCGTCTGAATTCTGGCACTCTCAGGACGAGAGTGCTACGTGCTCCGGGCCAGAGATGTTATGGCCTTCACGGCGCGGTGTCAAACACGGGGGCCGTGGCGTGAAGCTGTGCCGGCGACGATGCCAAAAGACCTGCAAAAAGCGGTAGCCTCGCAGGGCGGTCGGGCGTGGCCCCCAGGCTTGGCAGTCATCGTCGTCGTCTGCCGGGCCGGCGGAGCCGCCCCGCCGCCGCTGCGCGGCGGCCCCACGGCCCGTAGAATGCACGCCATGAGAGTGCTGCTGCAGAGGGTATCGCGAGCGTCAGTGACGATCGACGGCGGTCGCGTGGCCGCGATCGGCGCCGGGTTCGTCGCGCTGGTCGGCGTCGGCCACCGCGACACGTCGGCCGAGGCCGGCCGCCTCGCCGCGAAGACCGCGAAGCTGCGTGTCTTCGAGGACGGCGCCGGGCTCATGAACCTCGCCCTCGGCGAGGTCGGCGGCGCCGTCCTCGCGGTCTCACAGTTCACGCTCTACGCGGACACGCGCAAGGGCAACCGCCCGAGCTTCACCGACGCAGCGCCGCCGGAGCAGGGCGAAGCCGTCTACGAGGCCTACGTGGCGGCGCTGCGCGCCGTGGGGGTGCCGGTCGCGACCGGCGCGTTCGGCGCCCACATGGAGGTCGAGCTGGTGAACGACGGCCCGGTGACGATCATGCTCGAGGCCAGCGCGACGTAGGCGCTGGCCGGGGCCACCTGGATAAGGCGTGGGCACGGGCCGGGGCCACCTGGATAGGCGTCGGCGCCGGCCGGAGCCACCTGGATGCGCCGCGGGCGCGCAGGCGGGAGCGTGCCGGCGGTTCGAAGATGGGGCGGGGACGTGCGAACGACCGACCCTACCGAGGCGACGGGTCAGAGGTCGATCGCGCAGATGAGATCGAGATCACCGGGGCTCGCCATCACGGTCTTGAGGCGGACGGCGACGGCCGGGGCCGCCCGGCATCGCGCCGGCACATGAGGGTCCCGTACGATCAACTCCTCCACCACGTCGTCACCTGGGTACCGCACCAGAAGCAGGGCGCCGTCGCCCGGGGAGAGCTCGGTGACGGTCGCCCCGTCGGCAGTGGTCTCGGCCAGCTTGGCGGCGATCGCCTTGTCGCCGAGAGCCGGGCTGAACGCGGTCTCCGCCCGGCTCAGGCACGAGGAGAGGTCGACCACCTCCGCCCGTTGTACGACCTCGAAGCCGCGGCGGCGCCAGTACCGCATGAGGCCGTCGTCGAACAGCGTCAGGACGACGGCGTCGGCCGCGAAGCGGCGGCACAGCTCCTCGACATCCGTCCGCGCAAGGCCGTAGCCCCGGCCCCGGTAGGCAGGGTGCACGTAGTAGCTCTGCAGCATCACCGCCGTCCGGCAGTGCTCGCCGTGCACCAGAGGCAGCGTCTCCGCGGCGTAGCTCGCGGCGATCACGCCGCCGTTCGCGACACGGGCGAAGCACGCGCCGCGCCGCGCCGTGGTCTCGACCCACGTCCGCGCAGCCTCGGGGGCCAGGTCGAAGCACGCGGCGAGCTGCCCCTCGATCTGGGCGCGCTCGTCTGGCGTCAGTCCGAGCTGAACGAACGGCGGCGGAATCGACGTCACGGTCCTCCCGACGGCGGAAGCCCGCACAGGATACAGGGGGCGGGGCCCGCCGTGCAGGCCCCGCCTCCGAGATGACGCGTGCCGGGGGCGGCGGGGGCCGGGAGCGTCCGCTCCCGGCCCCCGCCGCTCGTCCGGGCTCAGCCGTAGGCCTCGGTCTCCCGATGCAGGGCGTACCCGGCGAGGATCCCGGCCAGCCAGCACAGCAGCACCGGGAGAGCCCACCAGGTGAGCAGCTCCATGCGGTACCACTGGTGCGTGTAGGTGTAGACCAGCCCCACCACGGCGGCGGACACGGTGATGATGCCGCCGATCGCCGGCGATCTCAGGGTGACCAGCCCGCCGAGGATCATGACGAGGCCCATCCCGAAGAGCAGGCCGACGGCCGAGAGCGCCGTGAGCAGGAGGTCGGACTCGGCGACGAAGCCCCAGGTGTGACCCCACGGCGGACCGAGGATCGGGTCCTGCGAGCTCATCACGAGTGCGGCGGCGATGGCGACGACCCCGGAGAGGGCACCGATCGCGGCGGCGTACTTACGCATCACGTCCTCCCTTCTCAACGGCCGGCGCCGGCGCCGGCCGGCACGGGTTCGCGGGTGATGGCGGCGTTCGCCGCCGGCGCACCCGCGCCGTCGGCTTCGAGTCCGACGCCCTCGAGTGCCTCGTCCTTGGTGCCCTTGTAGATCGACTTGAAGACCAGGTAGGCGATCGGCCCGCTGAGGATGCCGACCAGGCCGCCGACGAGGTAGTCGGCGCCGTTCGTGAACAGCGCCAGCACGGCGATGCCGAACGGCAGGACGATCCACGCCCCCAACGCCCACGTGGGCAGCGGCACGCGGAACGGCCGCGGGGCGTCGGGCTCCTTCACGCGCAGCACCATCGCCGCGATGAAGATCAGCATGTACGAGAACATGAGCAGGAACACGTCGATCACCAGCAGGGTGGTGAAGTCGAAGGCGATGAGGCCCATGTTGATGACGCCCATGACGAGGATCGCCACCCACGGCGTGCCCCAGGAGCCGTGCGTCTTGCCGAAGAAGCGTGGGAAGAGGCGGTCGCGCGACATCTGGAACGAGGGCCTCGAGCCCGTGGCGAGGTACCCGGCGTAGAGGCCGACGTTCGAGGCGATCGCCGAGGCGAACATCGCCCAGGCGAGCAGGGCGCCGCCGACGTTCTCGGCGGCGACGACGAAGTCGATGCCGCCCCCGGAGGCGTCCGACACCATGCTCTCCCAGCCACCGGCCCCCGACGCCATGATGCCGGCGACGACGGTGAGGAAGTAGGTGAGGATCACGAGCGGCACGGCGATCATCACCGCCCGCGGGATCAGCCGCTGCGGGTTCTCGACCTCGCCCGCCAGCGTCGACATCGACTCGTAGCCCGAGTACATCCACATCATGATCGCGAGGCCGAGGCCGAGGCTCTCCCACACGTTCAAGCCGGTCGGCAGGAACGGGCTGGCCGCGGAGCCTTCACCGCGGGCCACGCCGAGCACCACGAGAGCGAGGAAGGGCACCAGCACGATCACCTGGATCACGGTGAGCGCCCTGCCGGTGAGGTCCAGGCCGCGGATATTGATGAAGGTGAACAGGGCGACGATGGCGGCCCCGATGAGCCAGCGCTGGAAGTCGGTGAGGTCGAGCTTGGTCTGCACGTAGCCGAGCGCCAAGGCGACGTAGACGGCGGAGTCCACCCAGAGGGAGAGGGTCCACCACCAGCCGCCCTGGAAGCTCCAGTACTCGCCCATGCCGCGGCGGATCCAGCGGTACAGGCCGCCGGCCTCGGGCACCATGGAGCCGAGCTCGGAGGCGACGAGCGCCATCGGCACGCTCCAGATGAAGGGCAGGAGGACGATCATCAGGAGGGTGAAGCCGGGGCCCGACTCCGAGACCACGTCCTCCATGCCGAAGGACCCGGAACAGGTGAGCGTGAACACGACGATCACCGCCGTGAACAGGCGCATCTTCACCCGCCTCAGGCCTTCGTTCCTTGCCAACTCGCCCATGCGCCGCCTCCCGTGCAGGTTTGAGCACCCTCTGGCCCAGCGAACAGGGTGCGAATCGAAGGTGGTCAAGACCAAGCTTGACCTGCTGCGGGTCAGCGTACAGGCGGCGCGCGCGTGCTGCCGCGGGCGGCGGCGTCCCATCTGCACAAACGCCCGGGCGGTCGCGTCGACAGGATGGCCTGTTGTTCGTGAGGAACGTCACGAATCGGGTGGATCCCGCCGGGACTGGTGACGAGAACGGTACCTCAGGAGCGCTTGGGCACGAATAGCGCAGACGGGCGGCGGAGGCTACGGACGGGCGGGTTGGCGACAGGAACGGGGCTGAGGCGCGTCCGTGGAGGCGTCCGGTCCGTCGCGAGCGGGCGACGGTCTCAGGGCCGGGGCGGGCCGGCGGCGCGCCGCCGCCGGCCCGCCCCGGCCTCCGCGTCCCCCGCGTACGCGTCGAGCTCGAGGTACTCCGGCCACGGGGTCGCCGGCAGGTGCTGCGCGGCGAGCCCGACCATGGCCGCGTTGTCCGTGCACAGCGCGACCGGCGGCAGGGTCAGCTCGAGTCCCTCGACGGCGCAGCGCTCGGCCATCGCCGCGCGCAGGCCGGCGTTGGCGGCGACGCCGCCGGCGAGGGCGACGCGGCGCAGGCCCTCGCCGGCCGCGGCGGCGACCGTCTTCTCGACGAGCTGGGCGACGATCGCCGCCTGGTAGCTCGCGGCGATGTCGGCGCGGTGCGCCTCGATCTCTGAGGGGTCGCGCTCGCGCAGGTCGTAGAGCAGGGCGGTCTTGAGGCCGCTGAAGCTGAAGTCGCGGCCGCGACGGGCGGCGCGCGGGAAGCGCGCGAAGCGCGGGTCGCCGCGCGCCGCCAGCGCGTCGAGCTCGCGCCCGCCCGGGTAGCCGAGACCGAGCAGGCGGGCGCCCTTGTCGAAGGCCTCACCGGCGGCGTCGTCCATCGTGCGTGCCGCCACCCGGTAGCGCACGCCCTCCTCGACGACGGCGAGCAGCGTGTGGCCGCCGCTGGCGACGAGGCAGACGAAGGGCGCCTCCACACCGAGCGCGTAGTTGGCGGCGACGTGGCCCTGCAGGTGGTTGACGGCGACCAGCGGCAGCCGGCGGCGGTAGGCGATCGCCTTGGCCGCGGCCAGCCCGACGAGCAGCGAGCCGATCAGTCCGGGCCCTTGGGTGACGGCGACGGCGTCGAGGTCGTCCCAGCCCGTCGCCGCCTCGGCGAGCGCCTCCGCCACCATGCCGTCGAGCAGCTCGGCGTGGCGTCGCGAGGCGACCTCGGGCACGATGCCGCCGTAGGGCGCGTGCAGCTCGTGCTGGGAGGAGACGAGCGAGGAGAGCACCTCTCCCCCGCCCACGACGGCGGCGCTCGTGTCGTCGCACGAGGTCTCGAGGGCGAGCACGAGGCTCACGCGGTCTCGCCCTCCCAGTCCTTCCACATGATCACGGCGTCCTCGTGGTCGTCGCTGTAGTAGCCGGGGCGCACCCCGGTGGTCACGAAGCCGAAGCTGCGGTACAGGTCGATCGCCTCGGCGTTGGAGGCGCGCACCTCGAGGGTGTGACCGCGATGCGAGCGAAGCTCGGTGATGGAGAAGTAGCTCTCGAGCAGCTCGGAGGCGATGTGGCGCCGCCGGCAGTCCTCGCGGACGGCGAGGTTCATCAGGTGCCAGACGTCGACGAACATGTCGGCGATGAGGTAGGCGACGGTCTCGCCGTCGACCTCGCAGACCAGGGCGATACCGCCGGGCCGGCCGAGCTGGCCGCTGAACACGGCGAGCGACCACGGGAGGGTGAAGGTCCGCCCTTCGATGGCGACTACGGCCTGGAGGTCGGTGAACTGCATGGGACGCACGAGACGTCGCTCGAAGCCGTCCCCGGAGCAGGGCCTGAGCGTCACGCCGGCCTCCGTTCGTGCCAGCGCACGGCGTCGGGTTCGCGGCCGTAGACGGGCAGGACCGCGCCCGGCCCCTCGCGGCGGTCCCCGGCGCCGCCGAGCCAGGCGCGCACGACCATGGCCGCGGTCGGCGCGACGACGGCGCCGGCGACTACCGCCGAGCGCGGCACGCGCTCGGCGTAGAGAACGGCGCCGTCCCCGCCGACCACGGCCCCGGGGAACTGCTCGAGGTACGCCTCGAGGTCGGCCGACGGCACGGCGGCGAGCGGAGTGCAGGTGTTCACGCCGCCGGCGCCGCGCTCGTAGCAGGCGGCGAAGACCTCGCGCCGGCGGGCGTCGATCAGCGGCACGAAGCGGTCGGCGGCCTCGCCCTCGGGTGAGACCGCCAGGGCGAGCGCCAACGCCGTCAGCGACGGCACGCCGCCGAGGCGGGCGTCGCCGGCGAGGGCCAGCCCGCGCGCCGTCGCGACGCCGATGCGCAGCCCGGTGAAGGCCCCCGGGCCGAGCCCGACGAGCACGGTCCCGACGTCGGCGGCCGTGAAGCCGGTCTCCTCGAGCACCTCGTGAGCCTGGCGCAGCAGGACGCGGGTGTGGGCCGGACCCTCGAGCTCGACGCGCTCGGCGAGCAGGTCTCCGTCCGCCGATGCCAGGGCGACCGAACAGGCGGCGGTGGCCGTCTCGAGAGCGAGGATCACAGCGCCTCCCCGCTGGGGCCGGCGGCGACGCGCTCGACCGCGACGCCCGCCTCCGCCGCATCCGCCGCCAGCCGCTCCTCGAAGGCCCGCGACGCCCACAGGCGGGCGTAGCGGCTCGTCCGCGTGCGGTGCTCGAGGAAGAGGCGCACGTCGGCCGGCGGCAAGGCCTCGCGGCCGGCCGTCGGCCACTCGACGAAGGTCAGCGCGTCGCCGCCGAGGTAGTCGTCCCAGGCGAAGAGCTCGGTCTCGGCGCCGGCGCTGAGGCGGTAGAGGTCGAGGTGGTGGAGCCGTTCGCCGCCGCGGCCGCGATAGCTCTGCGCGATGGTGAACGAGGGGCTCGCGACCGCGCCGCGCACGCCGCGTGCACGCAGCACCTCGCGGATCAGTGTCGTCTTGCCGGTCCCCAGGTCGCCCTCCACGGTGATCAGGGCGGGCGGCGCGAGCAACGACGCCAGCGCGCGGGCGAAGCGCCGCGTCCGGGCCGGCGACGTCAGCGTGACGGAGAGCATGTCGCGAGGGTCAGAAGAGGCCCAGCTGCTCGGCCTGCGGGGGGCCGACGGCGGGCGCCTGCGTGGCGTCGGGTCGGGCGGGCGACGCCTCGTCGGGTCGGGCGGGCGACGCGGCGTCAAGCAGCGGCTGCGCCGCGGAAGCGCCGGGCTCCTCGCCCGGCAGCGCGGTGGCGTGCCGCGGCGTCCCCGGTGCCTCGCCGCGGGCGTGGGCGAGCAGCTCCGGCAGGCGCGCCACGTCTTCCTTGAGCGTCGTCAGCATGGCCGGCGTGTACAGCGCGGCCGCGGGGTGGAAGATCGGGTAGAGGTACAGCTCGCGCCCGGCGATGACGGTGGCGCGCGGGCGGCCGTGCACCCGCGTGATGCCGGCCTGGTCGCCCGAGAGCAGCTTGGTGGCGAAGTTGCCCAGCGTGCAGATCACGAGCGGCTCGATGAGCTCGATCTGCTGCCACAGGTAGGGCTGGCAGGCGGCGATCTCCTCGGGGCGCGGGTCGCGGTTGTTGGGCGGCCGCGACTTGAGGACATTGGCGATGAACACCTGCTCGCGGCTGCGGCCGATCGAGGCGAGGAGCTCGTCGAGCAGCTTGCCGGCGGCGCCGACGAACGGGCGCCCCTGCTGGTCCTCGTGGTAGCCCGGGGCCTCGCCGACGAACATCAGCTCGGCGTCCGGGTCACCCTCCCCGAACACGGCCCGGGTGCGCGTCTCGGCGAGCACGCAGCGGGCACAGCCCTCCACCTCGCGGCGGAGGTCGTCGAAGGCGCGGCGGCGGTCGTCAGTGACAGGTGGCACAGGATGAGGAGGAGCAGGTGGAGCAGCTCTTGCTGCCGCCCGTGCCCCCGAGGCCCGGCGAGGAGGAGTGGACCGCGAAGCGCGAGAGCAGGCGGCGGACGTCGCCCGACGAGCACTCCGGGCACACCGGCTTGGTGCCGTTGCGCACCAGCTCCTCGAACACGGCGCCGCACTGCGTGCAGGAGAATTCGTAGATCGGCATGGCGACAGTGTACCACCGGCGGCGAGGCGCGAAGGAGCGCCGCGCCGGTCGGGGCGGATGCCGCGCGGCAGCCGACGCGGCGTCCCGGTCGGAAGCGTCGGCGCCTCGCCGGGTCCGACCGCCGGCACCCGGGGATCACCCCGCCGACCGGATGGACGGCGTCCCCCTCGCGCGGGTGCCTGGCGTGCAGAGCGACGACGGTCGTCGCGTTGACCGTGACGTCGCGAGCCGCTACCCTCAGCGAGGCTCCGCTCTGAGCCTCCGTGCCGGAGACGGAGAGGCCGCCTGTGCTGCACAGGCCGACGGCCGGCGCGGTACCGCCCCCACCGGGCGGACCGCAGCCAGGGAGGCCAAGGCTTGAAGCTCGACGCGTATCACTTCGCCGTCATCGGTCCCGGACGCCTGGGATCCACGCTCATCGCCGCCCTCGACCGGGCCGGACTCACGGTCTCGGCGATCGGCACCCACCACGAGGACGACGCCCGTCTCGGCGCCTACGCCGGCGGCGCGGGGCCGCTGCACGTGCGCGTCGCCGACGCCGCCCTCGAGGCCGACGCCTGGTGGCTGACCGTCCCCGACGACGACATCTTCTCCGTCGCCGGCCAGCTCGCCGCGGCCTGTCCGGGGCGGCGCCGGCCCTCCTGCCCGCCGCTCGCCATCCACTCGAGCGGTGCCGGCTCGCTGCGCCTGCTGCGGCCGCTGCAGGAGGCCGGCGTGCTCACCCTCTGCCTGCACCCACTGCAGACGTTCTCGGGCGACGCCCAAGCCGACGCGCTCGCCGGCGTCGCCTGCGCCGTGACCGCCGACGACGAGCGCGTGGCCGCCTTCGGCGACGAGCTCGCCGCGCGCCTCGGCATGCGCCCGTTCCGCCTCGCCGACGAGCGCAAGCCCCTCTACCACCTCTCCGCCGCCGTCGCCGCGAACCTGCTGGTCGCGCTCGAGTCCGAGGCCGTGCGGCTGATGAACGAGGCGACGGGTCGCGACGACGGCCTCGAGCTGCTCGCGCCCCTCGTCTCCAGGGCCACCGCCAACGTCGTCGCCGAGGGTCCCGCTGCCGCCCTCACGGGGCCGGTGGCGCGGGGCGACGCGGCGACCGTGCGCGCCCACCTGCGTCTGCTCTCACGACAGCCGGCGCGCGTCGGCGACGCCTACCGGGCGCTGTCGCTCGAGGCGCTGACACTGGCCGCGCCGCGGCTGGACGACGACACGGTGCGCACGCTCAAGACCCTGCTCGAGGAGGGCGAAGGACGATGAGGGTCGCGCGCACCGTCGTCGAGGCCCGCGACGCCCTCCCCGCGCTGACGCGCCCGCTCGGTCTCGTGCCGACGATGGGGGCCCTGCACGAGGGCCACCTGTCGCTCGTGCGCGCGGCTCGCGAGCGCTGCGCCGCCGTCGCCGCCTCGCTGTTCGTGAACCCGACGCAGTTCGGCGGCGGCGAGGACCTCGCGCGCTACCCGCGCGACGAGGCGCGCGATCTCGCGCTCTTCGCAGAGGCGGGCGTCGACGTCGTGTTCGCGCCGGCGCCGGCCGAGATGTACGCGGCGGACGCGTCGACGACCGTGCACGTCGGTGGCCCGATCGGCGAGTGCTTCGAGGCCGCCGACCGGCCGGGCCACTTCGACGGGGTGGCGACGGTCGTCACCAAGCTCCTCACGATCGTCGCCCCCGACCTCGCCTTCTTCGGCCGGAAGGACGCCCAGCAGCTCGCCCTGATCCGCCGGCTCGTCCGCGACCTCGACCTGCCGGTCGAGGTCGCCGCCGTACCGACCGTACGCGAGCCCGACGGCCTTGCCATGAGCTCGCGCAACGCCTACCTGACGCCCGAGCAGCGTGCCGTCGCCCCCGACCTCTACCGTGCCCTGCTCGCCGGCAGGGCGGCAGCGGGCAAGCCCGGCGTCCTGACCAAGGACGTCATCGCCGCCACGGCGATGAGCCTCGTCATGCCCGACCCCCGCCTCATCACAGAAGACGACCGCATCGCCGAGATGAAGGGCCAGCGGCGCCCGCAGCCGCCGCGCTTCGACCTCGACTACATCGCCGTGGTCGACGCGGACACCTTCGTCCAGGAGAGCGAGCTCGGGCCGCGGAGCCTGCTCGTCGCCGCGGCCCGCCTCGGCGTCACCCGCCTCATCGACAACCTCGAGCTGGCGCCCATCCAGGCCTCCACCCGCCCCGGGTCGGGCATCGCGCACCAGTCACCCGGCTCGCACGAGTCGTCCAGTCCTCCTCTGTCACCCAGCACAGCTCCGTCACCCAGCACAGCTCAGTCACCCAGCGCGTACCCCGTCGGGGACGCGACCGGCACGAAAGGAAGGTAAGCACCGTGGCCACCGTCATCGTCAACGGTAAGAAGAAGGCCAACGTCCGCGAGGGGCTCGCCTGCGTGGTCACCGGCGCCATCGAGTTCGCGACCCGCGGCGACGCCGACGTCGTACGTATCACCGACGAGGTGCGCGAGGCGCTCGCGCAGACGGGCCTTCGGGACGGCACGGTGACCGTCTTCGCCCCGGGCGCCACCGGCGCCGTGACCACGATCGAGTACGAGCCCGGCGTCGTCGAGGACTTGCAGCGCGTGCTCGACGAGATTGCGCCGTCGCAAGGCCGCTGGCAGCACAACATCAACAACGGCGACGGCAACGGGCACTCGCACGTGCGCGCCGGGATCCTCGGGCCCTCGCTGACGATCCCGTTCGTCGACGGCCGGCTCACGCTCGGCCGCTGGCAGGAGGTCGTCTTCATCGACCTCGACGAGCGGCCGCGCGACCGCCGGCTGGTCGTCCAGGCCATGGGCGTCTGAGGGCGAGGCGAGGATGACGTCACAGACAGGATCCGGCAGCCCGGCCGGGGGCGCTGCAGCGGACCCGGCAAAGGACGGTGCCCCGGCGGGCCGCGACGGCCGCGTCCTCGTGCAGGTCGCGCTCGACTTCGTCGACCTGCCCCGTGCCCTGGCCGTCGCCCACGAGGCCGTAGCCGGCGGCGTCGACTGGATCGAGGCCGGCACGCCGCTCATCAAGGCCGAGGGCCTGCAGAGCGTGCGCGAGCTCAAGGCCGCCTTCCCCGGCCACACGATCGTCGCCGACATGAAGACCATGGACGCCGGCCGCGTCGAGGTCGAGTACGCGGCCAAGGCCGGCGCCGGCGTGGTCGGCGTGCTCGGCGCCGCCTCCGACGCGACCATCAAGGAGTCGGCCGACGCGGCCCACAACTACGGCTGCCTGCTCATCGTCGACATGGTCGAGGTCGCCGAGCCGGTCGCGCGCGCGAAGCGCGCTGAGGAGCTCGGCGCCGACCTCATCGGCATCCACACGGCGATCGACCAGCAGATGCGCGGCGAGCAGCCCTTCGAGGTGCTGAAGGCCGTGGTCGACGCGGTCTCGGTCCCGGTCAGCGTCGCCGGCGGCATCCACTCCGGCACCGCCGCCGCCGCGGCCGCCGCCGGGGCGAGCGTCGTGGTCGTCGGCGGGGCCATCATCAAGGCGACCGACGCGGCGGCCGCGGCGGCCGAGATCCGCCGCGCCGTCGACGAGGGCGCGGTCATCGAGACGAGCCTCTACCGGCGCGCCGGAGAGGGCACCGTGCGCGAGGCGCTCGAGCGCGTCTCGACCGCCAACGTCTCCGACGCCTGGCACAGGACCCCCTCCGTACCGGGCATCAAGCCCCTGCTGCCGGGCGCCCACATGTGCGGCCCGGCGGTCACCGTCCGCACCTACCCCGGCGATTGGGCCAAGCCCGTCGAGGCGATCGACCTCTGCGGCGAGGGCGACGTGCTCGTCATCGACGCCGGCGGCGTGCCGCCGGCGATCTGGGGTGAGCTCGCCACGCACAGTGCGATGGTCAAGGGGCTCGCCGGACTCGTCGTCTTCGGCGCGATCCGCGACACCCCCGAGATCGCGCGCCTCGGCTTTCCGGCATTCTCCAGCCACGTCTGCGCCAACGCCGGCGAGCCCAAGGGCTTCGGCGAGACGCAGGTGCCGGTCACCATCGCCGGCGTGCACGTCGCCCCCGGCGACTGGATCGTCGGCGACGACGACGGCGTCATGGTCCTCCCCAAGGCGCAGGCCGTCGAGCTCGCCAACCGGGCGATGGACGTGCTCGAGA
>DATHSP010000406.1:0-3117 GCA_035464075.1 Thermoleophilia bacterium
ACATCGAGAAGGACTCGCAGATCAACGACGCCATCGACCGCATGCGGCACTCGGCCACGCGCGCCCTGTTCGAGCGCGACGACGTGCTCATCGTCGCCAGCGTCAGCTGCATCTACGGCCTGGGTTCTCCCGAGGAGTACCTCGAGAAGATGGTCCTTCTTCAGGTCGGCCAGACCGTCGAACGCGACGAGATGCTGCGCAAGCTCGTCGACATCCAGTACGCGCGCAACGACTTCGAGCCCGCGCGCGGCAAGTTCCGCGTGCGCGGCGACGCCTTCGAGGTCTGGCCTGCCGACCAGGACACGGCCGTGCGCGTGCGCCTCTGGGGCGACGAGGTCGAGTCGATCCAGCGCTTCGACCCGGTCAGCGGCGAGATCGTCGAGAAGGCCGACCACGCGATCATCTACCCGGCGACCCACTTCGTGACCAGCGGGCCGGCCGTCGAGCGCGCCCTCGCCGAGATCAAGCGCGAGCTCAACGAGCGCACCGCCTGGTTCGAGGAGCACGGCAAGATCCTCGAGGCCCACCGCCTGCGCCAGCGCACCCTCTACGACATGGAGATGCTGCGCGAGATGGGCTACTGCAGCGGCATCGAGAACTACTCGCGCGTCCTCCTCGGCAAAGAGCCCGGGGCGCGGCCCAACTGCCTGCTCGACTACTTCCCCGACGACTTCCTCTGCTTCATCGACGAGTCGCACATGACGCTGCCCCAGATCGGCGGCATGTACGAGGGCGACCGCTCGCGCAAGCTCAACCTCGTCGACTACGGGTTCCGTCTGCCGAGCGCCCTCGACAACCGGCCGCTGCGCATCGACGAGTTCCTCGAGATCGTGCCGCAGATCGTCTTCGTCAGCGCCACGCCGGGCGAGTTCGAGCTCAGGGAGAGCGTGAACATCGCCGAGCAGATCATCCGCCCGACCGGGCTCATCGACCCGGTCGTCGAGGTGCGGCCCACCGAGGGCCAGATCGACGACCTCATGAACGAGATCCGCGCCCGCGTCGAGCGCGACCAGCGCGTCCTCGTCACCACGCTCACCAAGCGCATGGCCGAAGACCTCACCGACTACCTGGTCGAGAACGGCTTCAGGGTGCGCTACCTGCACAGCGAGATCGACACCATCGAGCGCATCCAGATCGTCCGCCAGCTGCGCCTCGGCGAGTTCGACGTGCTGGTCGGCATCAACCTGCTGCGCGAGGGGCTCGACCTGCCCGAGGTCACGCTGGTGGCGATCCTCGACGCCGACAAGGAGGGCTTCCTGCGCGGCAAGACGAGCCTGATCCAGACCATCGGCCGCGCGGCCCGTCACATCGACGGCACGGTCATCATGTACGCCGACGGCATGACGGCGGCGATGACGGCGGCGCTCGACGTCACCAATGCCCGCCGCGCCAAGCAGATCGCCTACAACGTGGAGCACGGCATCACGCCCAAGAGCGTCGTCAAGTCGGTCACCGACATCGCCCAGATGGTCAGCGACGCGGCCGCCGTGCCGACCAAGGGGCGCCGCGCCGCCAAGGCGGTCGCCAAACGCCTGGCGATGCCGACCGCCGACCTCGAGCACCTCATCGCCGACCTCGAGGCCGAGATGTTCCAGGCCGCCGACGACCTCAAATTCGAGTACGCGGCCAAGCTGCGCGACGAGATCCGCGAGCTCTCGCGCGAGCTCGCCGGGCGCGCGGCGAAGAGCCCGGTGGCGGCCGCCGTGGCGGCCGCCGAGGTCGACGCGCAGGCCGGCGCGCAGGCCGGCGCCGAGGCCGATGCCGGGGCAGAGGCGCAGGATCGGGCATGACCGACGGGATCTCAGCCGGCAGGGTAGAGGAGGAGGCGTGACGGACGACATCGGTGGAGCAGGCGTGACCGCACAGACCGCGACGGCGCTCGAGGGCGTGCCGGAGGCGCTGCGGCGCGACGCGGCGACGCTCGCCGACCGCGCTCGCGCGCTCGGCGCCGACCGTGTCGCGCCGCTGCCCGCCGCCGGCGTCGTCGTCGACGAGCGCGTCCGCCTCAAGTGCCTCGTGCCGCGCTGCTCGAGTTACGGCAAGAACCTCATGTGCCCGCCGGCCGTGCCGGCGCCCGCCGAGATGCGGGCGGCGCTCGCCCGGTACCGTGCAGCGCTCGTCGTGCAGCAGCCGATCCCCGCCGACGCGGCGGCCGCCGAAGCGGCCTTCGCCGGCCGCACCTACGCCGAGGCTCGTGCTCTGGAGGGCGGGCGCGAAGGCGTTCGCGAGAGCGGCGGGAGGGTCGAGGTCGGCGGCGTCAAGCGCTCGCAGCTCGACTTCGCCGCCCTCATGACCGAGCTCGAGCGCGCCGCCTTCGGCCTCGGCTACCGCTTCGCCGCCGCCTTCGCCGGCGGCGAGTGCGTGCTCTGCGAGGAGTGCGTCGGCCAGGGGTCGGGCGCGCCGTGCAAGCACCCGTTCGAGGCGCGCCCGTCGGCCGAGGCCCTCGGCGTCGACCTGGTCGCGACGGCGCAGGCCGCCGGGCTCGACGTCACCTTCCCGGCGGCCGACGACGCGCGCTGGACCGGCCTCCTGCTCATCGACTAGGTTGGGTCGTGCGCAGACCCCCTCCACCCGAAGGACCGCAGCAGCAGTGAGCGACAGTCTCGTCATCACCGGCGCCCGCGAGCACAACCTCAAGGACATCTCCCTGAGCCTGCCGCGCGACCGTTTCATCGTCATCACCGGGCTCTCGGGCTCGGGCAAGTCGTCGCTCGCCTTCGACACCATCTACGCCGAGGGCCAGCGCCGCTATGTCGAGTCGCTCTCGGCCTACGCGCGCCAGTTCCTCGGGCAGATGGACAAGCCCGACGTCGACTCCATCGAGGGGCTCTCGCCGGCGATCTCGATCGACCAGAAGACGACCTCGCCCAACCCGCGCTCGACGGTCGGCACGGTGACCGAGATCTACGACTACCTGCGCCTGCTCTACGCGCGCGTCGGTATCCCTCACTGTCCGGTGTGTGGCCGGCCCATCGAACGCCAGACGCCCGACCAGATCGTCGACCACATCCTCGAACTTCCCGAGGGCACGAAGTTCCAGGTGCTCGCACCTGTGGTGCGCGGCCGGAAGGGCGAGTACGGGAAGCTCTTCGATGAGCTGCGCCGCGAGGGCTTCAC
>DATHSP010000407.1:0-5994 GCA_035464075.1 Thermoleophilia bacterium
GGCGAGCGGCGTCCGTGCGTCGCCCGCGCCGGCCCACGACGCGGCGCCACCCGGGAGCGCCTCGTCCGGCGCCGCCGATGGCGAAGGCTCCGCGGGGTCGACGCGCACCCGCGGCAGCCACTCGAGCCACTTCGGCAGGTACCAGCTCCAGCGCCCCAGCAACGTCATCGCGGTCGGCACGATGACCGTGCGCACGATGGTCGCGTCGATGGCGATCGCCACGGCCAGGCCGAAGCCGAGCTGCTGGAACATCGCCATGTCCCCCATCGCCACACCGGCGAAGACGGCCACCATGATCGCCGCGGCGCCGGTGATGATGCCGGCCGTCGAGCCGACGCCGAAGATGACGGCCTCCCGCGTGTCGCCGGTCTCGTCGTAGCGCTCCCTGATGCGGCTGAGCAGGAAGATGTGGTAGTCCATCGAGAGGCCGAAGAGGACGCAGAACATCATCAACGGCAGCCAGGCGAGGATCCGCTCGACCTGCGTGAAGCCGAGCAGGTCGACTCCGTACCCCTGCTGGAAGACAAGGGTGACGAGACCGTATGCCGCGCCCACCGAGAGCAGGTTCATGAGGATCGCCTGCACGGCGATGACCAGCGAGCGGAAGGCCACCAGGAGGAGCACGAAGCTGAGGGCGAGCACGACGCCGATGACCCACGGCGTGAAGACGTCGATTATGTCGATCGCGTCGGTGTACAGGCCCGGGACGCCGCCGACGAGCACGTCGACCGGAGCCATGGCCTCCAGCAGCGGGACCGCCTCCTCGCGGAGGTAGTGCACCGCCTCCATGGCCTCCTCGCTCGTCGAGTCGGCGTCGACCGCCAGCTTGATGACGGCGAGGTCGCCCGTCTCGGCGGTCTCGAAGCCGACGAGTTCGAAGCGCTCGTCGGTCCCCGCCAGGGCCTGGAGTTGCTCGAGCCGCTTGGCGATCGCCGGATCGGTCAGGTCGCCCTCGATGGTCACCAGTATCGGGGCGCTGAGACCGGCCGAGAACTCGCGCTCGAGGACGACGAAGGCACGCTTGGCGCTGGCCGAGTCCGGGAACTCGCGCACCCCGGGGATGCCGGTCTTCATGTCGAGCAACGGGATCGTGAGGATCAGGAGGGCGCCGCAGCCGGCGACGAGGGCGATGAGCGGCCGGCGCATCATCGCCCGCGCGGCGCGCGTCCAGACGCCGTCGGGCTGGTTCGTGCCGGCGTCCCTCCGGCGCCCAGGCACGGGCACGCGCAGCCGGTCGACAAGGTCGCCAAGGAGGCGCAGCACGGCGGGCAGCAGCGTGAGCGCGGCGACGACCGCGGCGATGACGACGAAGATCGACCCGGCGCCGAGGCTGGTGAAGATCGAGTACGGCACGATCAGCATGCCGGTCAAGGCGAGCACGACGATGCCGCCGCTGAAGAACACCGCGCGGCTCGCCGTGGCCGCCGACCTGCCGACAGCGTCGTCGAGGCCGCGGCCGGCGCGACGCTCCTCGCGGAAGCGCGACACGATGAGCAGCGAGTAGTCGATGCCGACCGCCAGGCCCATCATCGTGATGATGTTGGTGGCGAAGATCGAGACGTCGAACCACACGCCCATGAGGATGGTCAGGGCGGTCGCCACGGCGATGGCGACCGCGGCGAGCGCCAGCGGGACGAGCGCCGCGACCACGGCGCCGAAGACGAGGACCAGGATGATCATCGCCATCGGCACGCCGATGAGCTCGCCACGGCGCAGGTCCGAGGCGGCGAGATCGCGCGCCTCGATGGCCCACGTCCCGTCGCCGGTCATGGCCACGGCGAAGCCCTCGCGGCCGTCCTCGGCGCGCACGAGGTCGTAGAGCGGCTCGGTGTGCACGTCCGCCTCGCTCGCGCTGCCGGCGAGGGTGACGAGGAGGATCGTCGCGTCACCGTCATCGGAGACCAGAGCCTCCGCGAGTGCCGCGGCGTCGCTGATCGGCTCCTCCGATGCGGCATCACCCGCGTCCGGATCAGCTTGGGCGCCCGTGCTCGGGACGGCGCTCGCGCCCGCCCCACCGGCGATCGAGAGCACGTTCGTGACGTGTTCGGGGCCGATCGCCTCGATGCGCCCGGCGAGCTCGGCGACGCGGCGCTCGAAGGCGCCGTCCGCGTCGCCGATGCGGTGCTCCGTCGAGCTGACGACGACGATCTCCGTGTCGGCCGCCGCGCCGGGCAATCGCTCGGCCACGAGGCGCTCGACCTGCTTCGATTCCGGAGTCGTCACGAAGTCGTCGGTCACGACGAGGACGTCGACCCAGAGCGACGACACGATCGCCGCGAAGACGGCTACCGCCAGCCAGATCGCGAGGGTCCGCTTCGGGTGCCGCGCAGCCCGGCGCCCGAGACGCTCCGTGAAGTACGCCCGTGCCGGCCTCGGCTCGCGTGCCGGCTTCACGTCGCGTGCCGGTCCCGTGTCGCGTGCCGCCGGGCGCCGGCGTCCCACTCGCTCCCCAAGCCGTTGACGAAGGCGCGGATCAGGTCGCGGCCGCGGTCGTCGAAGACGCCGCCGTGCTGTTCGTGCAGCCGCTCGACGGAGGCGAGACCGTGCACCAGAGCCCAGGTGCCGTGCATGACGAACATGAGGTCACGCTCGGCGATGCGGAAGGTGCCGTCGGCGATCCCCTCGCGCAGGGCGGACTCGAGGAGGCGATAGACGCCCGTCGGGGCGAGGAAGGACTCGTCCGGGTGCTCGAGATCGAGCGGCTCCATCGCCGTCAGGCTGTCGAAGAGGAGGGTGACCTCCTCCGGGTGCTCGCGGGCGAATCGCAGGTAAGCCTCGCCCATGGCGACGATACGCTCCGCCGGCGGCAGACCCCGGGCCACGCGGGCGAGATGACCCTCGAGCACGGCCACGCTCGTCTTGGCGATGGCGAAGAGGATCTCGGGCCGCCCACCCTCGAAGTACCGGTACAGCGCCGAGGGTGCGAAGTCGGCCCGCCGGGCGATCTCGCGTACCGTCAACTGCTCCGCTCCGCTCTCGATGACGACCTGGCGGGCGACGCGCAGGATGTCGTCGCGCGTCTCCTGATGACGGCGCTCGCGGCGCCCCGGACGCGGGCTCCGATGGTCGTGTCCCTCTGCCGGCTCAGCCCGCTCGTCCGCTTCGCCCGGGTCGGCCGAGACGTTCATGAACATCGTTCTCCTTCGCGACTCCTGTTCGCACCACGAACAGCGTTCACGTTAGGTCCGGAGGCCTTCGCCGTCAACCGCAGGGGCGACCACGACCCGCCGCGCCCCGCCGCCGGCCTCGTTATCGGCCGGCGGCGGCGCCGGGATGAGAGGCCGGCGGGAGCGGGAGTCGGGGCGGGGAGTCGGGGCGGGGCCAGCGGCGGGAAGTGAGGCGCAGGCGGGCGGCGGGGAAGACTCGCCCTGAGCGGCGCACCGGCGGGCGCGCCGCGGAGCGCGCCGAGGGCCACGCCGCCCGAGTGCGCCCACCCCCGGGACGGAGGACGGCGATGCAGCTCACGAGGCGACCACTGGGCTCGAGCGGGCTCGAGCTGACCTCCGTAGGTCTCGGCACCTGGGCGATCGGCGGCGGCGGGTGGGCCTTCGGCTGGGGTCCTCAGAGCGACGACGCCTCTGTCGCCACCGTCCACCGCGCGCTCGAGCTCGGCGTGAACTGGGTGGACACGGCCGCCGTCTACGGCCACGGCCACGCCGAGGAGGTCGTCGGGCGGGCGCTGCGGGCGTTACCCGCCGGGGAGCGCCCGCTGGTCTTCACCAAGTGCGGCCTCGCATGGGACGACACCGACCGCATGGCGACGCCGCGTCGCGCCGTCACGCCGAAGTCCGTGAAGGAGGGCTGCGCGGCGTCACTGCGCCGCCTCGGCCTCGACCACCTCGACCTCTTCCAGATCCACTGGCCCGACGAGACCGGCGCCGGCGTTGAGGAGGCCTGGGCGGAGATGGCGCTCCTCAAGTCCGCCGGGTGGGTCCGCGCCATCGGCGTCTCCAACTTCAACCGCTCCCTGCTGCGCCGCTGCGAGCCGATCGCTCACGTCGACTCCCTGCAGCCGCCGTTCTCGCTCGTCGAGCGCGACATGGCCGCCGCCGAGCTGCCCTGGTGCCGCGACCTGAAGACCGGCGTGATCGTCTACAGCCCGATGCAGTCGGGCCTGCTGACCGACGGCTTCACTGCCGCGCGCGCGGCGGAACTGGCCCCGGATGACTGGCGCCGCCGCGACGAGCAGTTCCGTTCACCGCTGCTGGAACTGAACCTTGCCCTCCGCGACGCGCTTCGGCCGGTCGCGAGGCGCCACGCCGTGCCGATCGCCGCCGTCGCCGTGGCGTGGACCCTCGCCTGGGACGGCGTGACCGGCGCGATCGTCGGCGCGCGCACGCCGGAGCAGGTCGACGGGTGGATCGACGCGGGCGCGCTCGTCCTGACCGATGAGGACCTGGACGAGATAGCCGCCGCGGTGGATGCCATCGGCTCCGGGACCGGCCCGGGCGACCCGCGCCCGTTGGCCTCCAGAGGTCGGAAATGACCGCCGGCGGCGACTTCCGCTTCTCCCCGCGCCCCAACCGCGCCGCCGAGATCGACTGGCGCCCCTGGGGCGAGGCGGCCTTCGCCGAGGCGCGGCGTCTCGGCCGCCCCGTGCTCCTCTCCCTCTCGGCGGTGTGGTGCCACTGGTGCCACGTGATGGACGAGACGAGTTACTCCGACCCGCGCGTCATCGAGCGCGTCAACCGGGACTACGTGCCGGTGCGTGTGGACAACGACCGCGACCCCGACGTGAACCGCCGCTACAACATGGGCGGCTGGCCGACGACCGCCTTCCTCACCGGGAGTGGGGAGGTGCTGACCGGCGCGACGTACCTCCCGCCCGACCAGATGGTCTCGGCCCTCGACAAGGTACGCGCCTTCTTCGACGAGCGCCGCGAGGAGTTCGCCGCGCTCGACGCGCAGCGCGCGGCCGAGCGGGGACGTGTGGCCGAGCGGGAGCGCGCCGCCGACAGCGAGCCCCCCGGCGACACCGGGCCCGCGCCGGGAGCGCCGGTGCTCGAGGATGTCGACGAGCGGACCGACTTCGCCGGCGACCCCGCTGGTCCCGGCGACCTTGCCGATCAGGTCGCCCTCGCGATCGTGCGCGCCTTCGACCCGCTTCACGGCGGGCTCGGCAGCGAGCCCAAGTTCCCGCAGGCCGACGTCTTCGGCTTCCTCCTCGCCTACGCCGGCCTGCGCGGCGGAGGCGCGTCGCCGCTGCTGGCCCGCTCGCGGCTCGACGAGGTGCTACGGGTGACGCTCACGCGCATGGCCGCCGGCGACGTCTACGACCGGGTCGGTGAGGGGTTCTTCCGCTACGCGACGCAGCGCGACTGGGCGGTGCCGCACTACGAGAAGATGCTCGAGGACAACGCCCGTCTCGCGCTGCTGTACCTCGACGCCGGGCTGGCGGCCGACGGCCGCGACGGCATGGCCGAGCCCGGCGGCACGGCCGAGCTGGCCGACGCGCCCGACGGGCCGAGTGGCGTGGCCGTTGGCGTCGGCGCTGCGACCGGCGGGGTCGGCGGAGCTGGTGACGCCGGGGATGCCGCCGCGTACCGCCGCACAGCCTCCGGCGTGGTCGACTATCTCCTGGAGACGCTCTGGCGTGGCGAGCCGCCGGCGTTCAGCGGCAGCCAGGACGCCGACGAGCACTACTACACGCTCGACGCGGCAGGGCGGAGCGCGCTCGCGGCGCCGTTCATCGACACGACCGTCTACGTCGACTGGAACGCGCTCGCCGCACGCGCCCTGTTGCGCGGGGCGAGCGTGCTCGCCCGGCCGCAGCTGGCCGATCATGCCCTGGCGCTGCTCGAGCACCTCTGGGAGCACGGCCGCCGCGGTGGGGTGCTCGTGCACTACGTGACCCCCGAGGGTGAGCAGGGCGCGACCGGCGGGCTGCTCGGCGACCAGGCCGCGGTCGCGACCGCACTGCTCGACGCCTACGAGATCACCGGCCGCGACGAGCTGCTGGGCCGCGCCGAGGCGCTCGCCGAGTGGGTCGGCGAG
>DATHSP010000408.1:0-1597 GCA_035464075.1 Thermoleophilia bacterium
CGCCCCGTCGTCGTCGCGTGTCCGGGCCTGGGGTCGCATCGTGACCCCTGGGCACGTCCGGGCCGGGGTCGCGTCTTGACCCCTCGGCGCGTCCGGGCCGGGCGTCGTGCGCCCGGCCTAGCTTCGCCGGCCGCTCAGGTAGTCGCGCACGCGCCGGTAGGGCGCGAAGCCGCCGTTGAGGGCCTGCGTGAGGATCTGGAGCCGGGCCACGCTCTCCTGCAGGCGGGCGGTGCTGGCGGTGAGCGCCGCGGCGTCGGCCTCGAGCTGGGCCGTGCGCTGCTCGATGCTGCGCCCGGCGGCGTCGAGCCGCGCGATGTGCGGGGCCATCGATCGCGAGAGGGCGAGCCCCCGGCGGAAGAGGTGGTAGCCACGCACGCCGAGGTAGGCGAACGCGCCGAAGACCACGGCGAGGCTCGCCAGGCCGACGATGAGGAGCATCCACCCGTCCATGCGGCTAGTCTACCGCGTACGGCCGGTCCGTCGACAGGGCCGGCCTTCGCCGCCCCGGCCGGGCGCCGCTGGTGTGCGGCAGGCGACGCTAGGGCAGGCGCGGCGAGTAGCGGCAGGCCAGGCTGCAGCCGCGCCCCTCGAGGACGCTGACGACCACGCCGTAGTCGCGCCCGCGGGCCTCGACGAAGAGCCCGCGGCCGATGTACATGCCGACGTGGTGGTAGAAGGCCGGCGTGCCGAAGAAGACGAGGTCGCCGGGCTGCAGGGCCGAGAGCGGCACCGGCCGCCCCATGCGCGCCTGCAGGGTCGCGCCGTGAGGCATCTCGACCCCGTGCTTGGCGTAGACGTACATCGCGAGCCCGGAGCAATCGAAGCCGACGTCGGGCTCGGCGCCGCCCCAGACGTAGGGCTTGCCGACCCAGCGCAGCGCCTCACGCACGAGAGAGAGCTGGACGGGAGTGCCTTTGAGCGAGTCCAGGTCGACGCCGGCCCGGGCGGCGAGGCGGCGCGCCTCGGCCGCGGCGCGGCGAGCCTCGCGCTCGAGGATCTTCTTGATGCGCCCGTCGAGGTCGCGCAGGACCGCCTCGCGGCGAGCCAGCTCGTCCTCGACCATGGCGCGCTCCTCCTCGAGGCGCTGCTCGGTCGCCTGCGCCGCCTGGCGGCGCGCCTCGAAGCGGACCTCGAGCTCCTCGGCTTGGCGGGCGAGCCCTTCGATGACCGCGACGGCGTCGCCGTCGGCGTCGGCGATCAGGCGGTAGAACTCCAGCTGGCGCTGCATCTCGGTGAGGTCGGTGGCCCCGAAGACGATGTCGAGCAGGCCGAGCTCGCCGCCCTTGTACATGGCGCGGGTACGCGAGGCGAGGAGGTCGCGGGCGAGGTCGAGCTTGGTCTCGACGAGCGCCAGCTCGCCGCGGATGTCCATGAGCTCGATGGTGAGCTCGTCGAGAGCGGAGGCCGCCTGGTCGTAGCGCTCGACGGCCACGGCGACGCGGTGGTCGAGGCGCTCGATCTCGGCGCGCACGCGGCGCGCCTCGGCACGCAGCTCGGGGACGGTCTCGGGGCCGGAGCTGAACGAGAGTGACGGCGGCGCGGCGGCGGCGGGCTCGGCGGTGAGCGCCGGCCCGCCGAGGACGACGGCGAGGACGGC
>DATHSP010000409.1:0-1651 GCA_035464075.1 Thermoleophilia bacterium
TCACGGCGCGCGGCGCGGGCGCAGGGGAGCTCGCGCGGACGGCGAGCGGGCGGGCGGCGAGTCCGGCTCGTCGCCCGTCCCTCCGCGGGGCTCCGGTACCCTACGTGAGCTCGGCGAAGACCTCGGCGACGGCGGCCTCGACGTCGATGCCGCCCTTGTAGGCCGCGAAGCCCTCGGCGAAGACCGGCCGCTCGCGCGTGAGGAAGTGACCCAGCGCGACCGGCCCGTCCGACGCGTAGTCCCACTCGCGGATCTTGGCGAGCGCCGCCGTCTCGTCGCGCGGATCGTGACCCTCCAGCTCGTACACGCGCTCGTTGTAGTACTCGTACATGTTCCTGAAGGTCACGCAGACCTGCAGCGTGTCGACGAGGCTGAAGCCGGGGTGCGCGATCGCCTCGCGGTAGAGCTTCTTGAGCAGCGGGATGCCGTGCGTGTAGCCGCGCCCGAGCCAGGTCGCCCCGGCCACGTGGAGCAGCGCGAGCGGGTTGAACGGCGTGCTCTCGCTGCCGTACGGGGTGGAGCGGCCCTTGTAGCCGGGTGGGGTCATCGGCCCGGCCTGCCCGATGGTGAGGCCGTAGACGCCGTTGTCGTGGACGATCACCGTGATGTCGGCGTTGCGCTGGGCGGCGAAGACGAGGTGCTCGAGGCCCTCGGCGTAGGCGCCGCCGTCGCCGACGTGCACCACCACCGTGAGCCCGGGGTTCGCCAGCTTGACGCCGACCGCCGTCGGTATCGCCCGGCCGTGCAGCGAGTCGAAGCTGTTCACGCCGATGTAGTCCATGATCTTGCTGCTGCAGCCGATGTCCGCCACCACGACGATGTCCTCGCGCCGGGTGCCGCCGGCGATGAGGTCCTGGAAGACCGCCTTGATCGCGTTGAGGATGGCGAAGTTGCCGCAGCCGGGGCACCAGGTGTTCTTCGCGTAGGTGCCGAGCTTCACGGCCGGGGCGGCGGTCTTCGCCGTCGCCGCGGGACGTTCCGCGCCTGCGCCGCCCTTCGCCACCGCGTCCTTCTTCGTGCCGTTGCTCTCCACGCTCACTTCAACGCCCCCTCGACCCTGGCCCGCAGCTCGCCGACGCCGAAGGGCCGGCCGTCGTAGCGGTTCACGTCGACGTCGATGTGCAGGCCGTGGCGGCGCATGAGGCCGGCGAACTGCCCGGTCGCGTTCATCTCGACGACGACCGTGCGCTCGCTGCCGGCCAGGGCGGCCTCGAGCTGGCGCGTCGGGAAGGGCCAGAGCACGACCGGCTGGACGACGCGCACGCCGATGAGCTCGCCGATCTCGCGCAGGGCGCCCACCGGCGAGCCCCAGGTGACCACGGTCCGCGCCGCATCCGGGTCGCCGTAGACGTTGACCAGCGGCAGGCCGTCGAGCTCCTCGGCCATCGCCCGCCCCTTGCGCAGCCACTTGTCCTGCATCCGCACCGTCATCCCCGGGTCTTCGGTGGTGACGCCGTACTCGTCGTGGGTGTAACTGTTGGCCTTGGCGATGGCCCCTTCGCGGCCGGGGAAGGCCAAGGGCGAGACGCCGTCGTCGGTGATGAGGTAGCGCTGGTAGGCGAGGTCGGGATCGTCGCTCATGGGGGCGCCGTCCCAGTCGAGCTGCCGCAGACGCGGCAGCTCGGGCACGGCGCCCATGTCGAAGCTCTGC
>DATHSP010000410.1:0-10304 GCA_035464075.1 Thermoleophilia bacterium
GGGCGGGCAGCAGGCTGCAGGTGGTGGGCACGACCGGGCCAGGGGTCGACGGCATCGACGTCGGCGAAGCGACGCGCCGCGGCGTCGTCGTCGTGAACGCGCCCGAAAGCAATGTCGTCTCGGCGGGGGAGCTCGCGCTGGCGCTACTCTTCGCCTGCGCTCGAGGCCTCGCAGGGGCCGACGCCGACCTCAGGGCCGGCGGCTGGGAGCCCCGCCGCTGGGCGGACGGCGCTGTCGAGGTGCGCGGCAAGACGCTCGGCCTCTTCGTCTCCGACCAGAGTTCCGGCCTGCTCATCGAGGCCGCCGGCGCGCTGGGCATGCGCGTCCTGACGGCGGCGCCGGGAGAGAGCGGCGCTCTCTCGCCCGAGTGGCCGGTCGAGCCCGTCGACGCCGGCCGCCTCTGTGCGGAGTCGGACTTCATCGTCGTCGGCGGGCCGGCCGGGGTCGCATCTGCCGCCGGCGCGCCGGCCGCCGTCGGCGCGGTCGTCCTGGGCGCCGCCGAGATCGCCGCGATGAAGACGGGCGTGCGTATCGTCGACCTCTCCGCGGGTGGCGGCGTCGAGGCGGCGGCGCTCTCCGAGGCTCTTCGCGGCGGCCGCGTCGCGGCCGCCGCCGTCGGCGTCCCGGGCCCCGATGCGCCGGCCGCCGCGGTCCTCGCCGCGACGCCGAACGTGCTCCTGACGCCGCTGCTCGTCGCGTCCACGGCCGACGCGCGCCTGCGTGCCGGCATGACGGTGGCCGAGCAGGTGGCCTCGGTCCTGCGCGGTGAGTTGCCGGCCGGCGCCGTCAACGTGCCCGCCGCGGCCGCCGTCGACGCCGCCGACTCCATGCCGCACATGGGGCTCTGCGTGCAGCTCGGCCGGCTGCTCGTCCAGCTCGCCGACGCCCCGGTGGAAACGGTCGAGATCACCTACGGCGGCAGCATCGCGTACTTCGACACGCGGCTGCTCACGCTCGGCGTCCTCGCCGGCGTGCTGCGGCAGCGGACCGGCGACCCCGTGAACTACGTCAACGCCGAGGCGATCGCGGCCGACGCGGGCGTGAGCGCCGTGGAGAAGCAGCAGGCCGGCCTGCCCGACTTCCCACGGCTGATCACCGTGTCGACTGCAGGGCCGGGCGCCGAGGTGTCGCTCTCCGGCACGACGCTCGGGCCGCGGCACAAGCCACGACTCGTCACCCTCTTCGGCGAGGACGTCGACATCGAGCCCTCGCCGCACATGGCCTTTCTGCGCTACGTCGACGCGCCCGGCATCGGCGGCAAGCTCGGCACGCTGCTCGGCGGCTGGGGCGTCAACATCGCCCACATGTCGGTCGGCCGCGGCAAGCGCGGCAACGAGTCGGTCATGGCGCTGACCCTCGACGATGTGCTCACCCAGGAGCAGGCCGACGAGCTCGCCGCGCAGTGCGGCCTGTTGTACGCGAGGGCGGTCGAGCTGTAGGGAGGGAGCGGCGCCCGAAGGCGCGTGCCGCGACGTTGGGCGACGGGGCGGCGGGGAGTGCATCGCGCTCCCCGCCGCCCCGTCGCTTCCGCCGCCCAAACGAGGGCGGCGCTCGACCGCCGGTCTCAGCCGCCCCGTCGCCCGATCTCGTGCCTCAGGCGGCGCGGCGCATGGCCGCCGCCTGCTCCTGGGAGATGGCGACGGTGTTGCCCTCGCTGTCCTTGAACCAGGCCGTCTTGAAGCCTTCGAAGCTGGCGACCCCGTGCTCGGTCTTGAGGCCGGGGAGGTCGTACTCCTCGAACTCCACGCCGCGCTCGCGCAGCTCGGCGACCGTGCTCTCGACGTCGGGCACGATGAACGAGGCGGCGGTCGTCTCGCCGCGCTTGAACGAGGACGTGTAGAGCATGAGCCAGCCCGTCTCGCCCACGTGCACCATGGCGGTGGTGGGATCCTGCTCGAAGCGCTCGACCTCGAGGCCGAGCTTGTCGCGGTAGAAGGCGGTCGCGCGGTCGACGTCGTCGACGGCGAGCACCGGTACGATGGCGGTGTCCTTGAGGGCCATTACCTCACCCCTTTCGTTCGCATGCGTGAGCCATTCCCCGCGACGTGTGGCCGCACGCCGTCGCCGTCGCGCCGGGCTCGCGAGCCGACAGCGCGGCGGCGGGCCAGACTCACCGACCGCCCTCGCGCCGGCGCGTCCGGTGCGACCGCCGCTGTGCGACGACGCCGGCCGGGCGGGACGCGCGGCGCATGACTGGACAGGGCGCCGTCGCTCGACTACCCTTCGCTGCATGCGGAGCCTTCTGCATCGCCCGTCGTGACGGCTGGTGCGGGCGAGCCGGCTTGGCCGGCTCGCCCGCACCAGCCGGCTCCGCACTCCCGCCGCACCATCATGCACCCGCGCCTGCGCACCGTGCCTCGGCACGCCCGCGATGTGCTCGCGGCATGGGCCATCGAGGCTCTTGGGGAGCGCCACGTCGGCCGGAAGCGCGCGCCGGCGGCGCGCGCCCTGCCTGTGCGAAGGCTGCGCGAGGCCCGGCTCCGGCCGCGCCTGACGGTCGCCCGATCGCGTCGCGGACTGAATGGTCATTCAGGTGTCACACGAATGGCTGTTCAGTATTTGTGCAGTGCGTCACATGTACCTAGAATGGCCCACCTGCACGTCGATGCATCCGGCACGCGGCCCCTTGCGGGCGCGGCCTCAAGGACCGAAGAAAGGACACCACCATGCTGAAGCGCTTCCTCCTCACCCCGGGGCCGACGCCGGTGCCGCCCGAGGTGCTCGCCGCGCTGAGCGAACCCGTCATCCACCACCGCGCGCCGCGCTTCACCGAGATCCTCACCGAGGTCGTGGCGGGGCTGAAGTACGTGTACCAGACGGCGAACGACGTGCTGGTCTTCGCCGCCTCGGGGACGGGCGCCATGGAGTCGGCGGTCGTCAACCTCGTGAACCCCGGCGACACGGTCATCGTGGCATCGGTCGGCAACTTCGGCGAGCGCTGGCTCAAGCTCACCCGCCAGTGGGGGGCCGAGGTCGTGGCCCTCGAGTACGAGTGGGGCACGAAGGCCGACCCGGCCGACGTCGAGCGGGCGCTCACCGAGCACCCCGAGGCCAAGGCCGTCTACGTCCAGTTCTCCGAGACCTCGACCGGGGTCGTCAACGACATCCGCGCCATCGGCGAGATCGTCGCGAAGACGCCGGCGATCCTCGTCGTCGACGCGATCTCGGGCCTCGGCGCCACCGACCTCAAGACCGACGAGTGGGGCGTCGACGTGTGCGCCGCCGGCTCGCAGAAGGCGCTGATGGTGCCGCCCGGCCTCGCCTACGTCGCCGTGTCCGAGAAGGCGTGGAAGGTCGTCGAGGCCGCGACCCAGCCCCGCTTCTACTTCGACTGGGTCGCGGCCCGCAAGAAGATGACCGGCGAGTCGGCGCAGACGCCCTACACTCCGGCGGTCTCGCTGATGGTCGCCCAGAACGCCGCCATCGGGCTGATCCGCGACGAGGGCCTCGAGTGCGTCTTCGAGCGCCACCGTTGGCTGGGCAAGGCCTGCAAGGAGGGCGTCAAGGCGCTCGGCATCGAGCTCTTCGGCCCCGACGACCCCGAGGCCAACTCGGTCACCGCCTGCAAGGTGCCGGCCGGGGTGGACGGCGGCAAGATCACGAAACTGGCGCGCGACAAGTACGGCGTCTGGCTGGCCGGCGGTCAGGGCAAGCTCAAGGGCCAGATCTTCCGCTTCGGGCACTGCGGCTACTTCGGGGCCAGCGACATCCTCGTCGGCCTCGGCGTGGTCGAGATGGTGCTCGCCGAGCTCGGCTACGACGTCGCCTTCGGGGCCGGCGTCGGGGCGGCGGAGCGGGTGCTCATGAAGAGCCCCGTCCAGCTCTGAGAGGAGGGGGCATGACTGAGAAGAAGAGGGTCCTGGTCAAAGAGAAGCTGGCCCCCGAGGGCATCGCCTTCCTCGAGGAGCAGGGCTTCGCCGTCGACGTCGGCACCGAGTGGGACGCCGGCGAGCTCCTGACCCGCATCAAGGACTACCACGGCCTGATCATCCGCTCGGCGACGAAGGTCACCGCCGAGGTCCTCCAGGCCGGCGAGAAGCTCGAGGTCGTGGGCCGCGCCGGGGTCGGTGTCGACAACGTCGACGTCAAGGAGGCGACCAAGCGCGGCGTCATCGTCGTCAACGCGCCACAGAGCAACGTGCTCAGCGCGGCCGAGCACACGGTCGCCCTGATCATGGCCTGCGCGCGCAACATCCCGCAGGCCCACTGTGACCTCAAGGCCGGCCGCTGGGAGAAGGGCCGCTGGGGCAGGGGCGGCGTCGAGCTGCAGGACAAGGTCCTCGGCATCATCGGCCTCGGCCGCATCGGGTTCCTCGTCGCCGAGCGCGCCCGCGGGCTGAAGATGAAGGTCGTCGCCTACGACCCGTTCGTGCCGGACGAGCGCTTCCACGAGCTCGGGCTCGACCGCGCCGACACCCCCGGGCGCATCTACCGCGACGCCGACTTCATCACTGTCCACCTGCCCAAGAGCGCGGAGACCATGGGGTTCGTCGACGACGACGCCTTCGCCCAGATGAAGGACGGCGTGCGCGTGATCAACGTCGCACGTGGCGGCATCATCGACGAGGAGGCCTGGACGCGGGCGATCGCGAGCGGCAAGGTCGCGGCTTCGGCCGTCGACGTCTACCCGTCCGAGCCGACCACGTCCTGCCCGCTCTTCTGCCACGACTCGGTCGTCTGCACGCCGCACCTCGGCGCCTCGACGAAGGAGGCCCAGCTGCGCGCCGGCATGATCATCGCCGAGCAGGTCGCCCTCGCCCTCAAGGGTCAGTTCGCGCCCAACGCGGTCAACGTCCCGATGGTGCCCGGCGAGGAGGCCGACGAGCTCATGCCCTACCTCGGGCTCTGCGAGATGCTCGGCAAGCTCATCGTGCAGGTCGCCGACCGCCCGCTCGAGGCCGTGGAGATCACCTACGAGGGCGTCATCGGCCGCTACGACACGCGCATCCTCACTCTCGGCGTGCTCCAGGGCATGTTGGCCGGCAAGGTCGAGGACGTGAACTTCGTCAACGTCGCGGGCATCGCCGAGGAGCGCGGCCTCAGCGCGCACGAGATCAAGGAGCCGGCGGCGAAGGACTACCTCAACGTCATCAGGGTGAAGGCCCGCGACGCGGGTGAGGAGCTTGAGGTCGCGGGCACGACGATCGGGCCGGGGCACCGGCCGCGCTTCGTCGGCATCTATGGTCACAGCATCGACATCGAGCCCGTCGAGCACATGGTCTTCCTGCGCGCGACCGCGCAGGTGCCGGGCACGTTCGGCAGAATCGGCACCAAGATGGGTGAATTCGACATCAACATCTCGCAGGTGACGGTCGCGCCGTCCAAGCCCGGCGAGCCCGAGGTCATGGGGCTTGCGGTCAGCGACCCGCTCAGCGACGCCCAACTCGCGGAGGTCATCGCCGCCGCGGGGCTGCTGGACGCCAAGCGGGTGACGCTCTGACGGAGGGGCACGCGCGGCACGACGCAGGGCGGGTCACGCGCTGACGCGGGAGCACGCGCGGCACGCAGCCGCGCGGGTGATGCGCTGACGTCGGCGCTCTCGTCCCGCTCGGCGGCGCCGTGAGCATAGAGGGGGCGAACGGGGGCGGGGTGCGCAGGACTGCGCACCCCGCCCCCGTTCGCGCCCGTCACTCGTCGTCGCGATGCAGCAGACGGCTCACCTCGGGCCCCTTGGGGACGGACAGGCCGAGGCCGCGGCGCAGGAAGCCCGAGACCGGGTCGGGCTTGCGGCCTTCGTCCTCGAGCACCTCGTAGCGCTCGATCGCCGAGCGCATGGCGCGGGCGGCGACGAAGCGGAACGGCTCGGGCGGCAGGTAGCTCGGCGGGTCCGAGACCAGCGGCGAGCGTGCGTGGTCGTCGTCGCGCTCGAGGGCCACGGAGGCGAGGGTGCGCCCGATGAGGTTGCTCGGCGCGACGCCGTTGCCGCCGTAGCCGATGCCGTAGTGGATGTTGCGCCCCTTGCCGAGGGTGCCGACCCAGGGGAAGCCGTGCTGCGTGCGCTCGACCGGCCCGCCCCAGCGCCACTCGATGGCAAGGTCGCGGGAGGCGGGGAAGAGCTGGCGCAGGTCGGCGACGATGCTCTCGACGTTGGCCCTGTCGTGGAAGTGGGACGGGATGACGCGGCCGGCGAAGCCGAGCTGCCCGCCGCCGCGGCCGAAGACCAGGCGGTCGCTGACCGTGCGCTGGCCGTAGTGCACGGCCGTGCGCCCGTCGGAGAACGGCCGCCCGCGCTGCCAGCCCATCTCGTCGAGGACCGCCGCGGAGGGTGCAGTCGCCACCACGTGCGAAGGGATGACGAAGACGGTCCGCCGCAGCTCGGCGACCTGGGCCATCCAGGCGCCGCCGCAGAGGACGACCTTCTCGGCCGTCACGCAGCCGGCGGGGGTCTCGACGACGGCCGGCGCCGAGCGGCGCAGGCGCGTCATGGGGCTCGCCTCGAAGACGCGCACGCCGGCCTCGACGGCGAGCCGGCGCAGGCCCTGCGCGAGCAGCGCCGGCTGCACGCCGCCGGCGGTCTTGAGCACGACGCCGCCGAGCGCCCGCGGCGAGCCGCACGCCGCCTGCGCGGCCGCGGCGTCGAGGAGCTCCACGTACCCCGAGGCGCCGTACCGATCGCGCTCGGCGTTCTCCTCTTCGAAGCGCGCCATCTGCGCCTCGGAGAGCGCGACCGTGACGCCTCCGTTCAGCGGGAGGTCGCAGTCGATCCCGCCCTCGGCGACCGTGCGCGCGATCTCGTCCACGCTCGCGACCGACTGCTCCAGGAGCCAGCGGGCACGCTCGGCGCCGAAGAGCCCGACGAGTGACGGCAGCGCGTCCTGCCAGCCGTTGACCCAGCCGCCGTTGCGCCCCGAGGCGCCGAGGCCGCAGACGAACTGATCGAGGAGGACGACGTCGGTCTCGGGGGCGAGGCGCTTCGTGTACAGCGCCGCCCACAGCCCGGTGAAGCCGCCGCCGACGACGCACAGATCGGCGTGGATGGCCTCGGTCAGGGGCGTGACCGCGGGCGGCGGCGCCCACCGTTCGTCGCCACCGCACCAGTACACGCCCGCCTGCGGCAGGCTCGAGCCCGCCCCTGGACCGACCGTCATCACTCACCTCCGGCGCCGCCGACCGTCCGCGCGCAAGGCTATCAGCGGGTCAGGCCGCGTCCAAGGTGCCGGCGCTCGGCCGCCCCTCCGGGCTGCGCGACGGAGTCCAGCCTTGACAGCGCCGGGGCAGCGGCTAGGCTTCACCCACCCGGGTGGTTTGCGCGGGGCGCGCCGGCGCGGCGACCCCGCGCGACCGCCGGCTGTGGCTCGCGGCCGGGTCGTCGAGACGACCGGTGATACGGCGGCGCCCCGTCCGGGCAGCGACGGTCTGAAGGCACGATGGGAGGCACCATGGCACAGGGGTTCGACGATCCCGCGACGACGCAGCTCCAGCAGGACTTCCTCGGCCACCTCTGGCCGCCCTTCACCCAGATGCAGGGCCTCAAGCCCGTCATCATGGAGCGCGCCGAGGGCGCCGTCGTGTACGACACCGAGGGCAACGAGTACATCGACGCCTTCGCCAGCCTGTGGACGGTCAACGTCGGCCACGGCCGCACCGAGATCTACGACGCCGTCAAGGCGCAGATGGAGAAGCTCGCCATCTACCACATCTTCCAGATCGCCAACGAGCCCTCGATCAAGCTCGCCGCCAAGGTCGCGGCGCTCATGCCCGGCGACCTGGACCACGTCTTCCTCACTCTCGGCGGCGGCGAGTCGGTCGAGACCGCGGTCAAGATGGCGCGCCAGTACCACCGCAACCGCGGCCGCGGCACCAAGTACATGGTCCTCTACCGCGACCGCTCCTCCCACGGCACGACGATGACCTCGACGAGCGCCCAGGGGCTGTCGATGAACCGGCAGAAGTTCGAGCCCCTGCTGCCCGGCTTCATCAAGCTCGGCGCCCCCTACTGCTACCGCTGCGCCTGGCACAAGACCTACGGCGACGACTGCAGGATGGAGTGCGCGAAGGTCGTCGAGGAGGAGATCGCCTTCTACGGCGCCGAGAACGTCGGCACCATGCTCGGCGAGACCATGATCGGCACCGGGGGCGTGATCCCACCGGTGCCCGAGTACTGGCCGATGGTCTGCGAGATCTGCAAGGCCAACGACGTGCTCGTGATCAACGACGAGGTCATCACCGGCTTCGGGCGCTCGGGCACCTGGTTCGGCTTCCAGCAGTTCGGCTCCGACCCCGACCTGATCACGCTGGCCAAGGGCCTCTCGTCGGGCTACCTGCCGCTCGGCGCCGTCGGCGCCCGCGACCACGTGTACGAGGCCTTCCTCGGGGGCGGCGACAAGACCTTCATGAGCGGGGCCACCTACAACGGCCACCCGCTCTGCTCGGCGGCCGGGCTCGCCAACCTCGAGATCATCGAGCGCGAGCACCTCGTCGAGCGCTGCGCCGAGGTCGGCGCCTACTTCCAGGAGGGTCTCAAGACCCTGCTCGCCCACCCCATCGTCGGCGACGTGCGCGGCGTCGGGCTCGTGGCCGGCATCGAGTACGTGAAGGACAAGCAGACGCGCGAGTGGTTCCCGCCCGCGGTCGGGGCGGCGATGAAGGTGCGCGATGAGGCCTTCCGGCGGGGCGTCTTCGTGCGCCTCCTCGGCGGCGGCCACTGCCACGCCATCGCCCCGCCGTTCATCATCACGAAGGAGCAGATCGACACCGTCGTCCGCGTGCTCGACGAGTCGATCGGCGTCGTCGAGAACGAGCTCGGCTACTGACCGCCCGACGAGGCAAAGGAGCGAAGACAATGGCCAAGGCAAGAGTGGGCGTCGTCGGCTACGGCGTCATCGGGCAGCGGCTCGCGGACGGCGTCGCCCTGCAGGAGGACATGGAGCTCGCCGGCGTCGTCGACGTCGCCCCGACGCTCGCCATCCGCGCCCTGCACGAGATCGGCATGCCCTACAAGCTGTTCGTGGTCGCGGCCGAGCAGAAGGCGGCCTTCGACGCGCTCGGCATCCCGGTCGGCGGCACCCTCGAGGAGCTGCTCGGCGAGGTCGACATCGTGCTCGACGCCTCGCCCGGGGGGATCGGCCAGAAGAACAAGGTCCTCTACGAGGCCAAGGGCGTCAAGGCGGTGTTCCAGGGCGGCGAGAAGAACGAGATCGTCGACGTCTTCTTCCACGGCTACGCGAACTACGAGAAGGGCGTCGGCAAGGACTACCTCAAGCTGACCTCGTGCAACACCACCGGCCTGATCCGCGCCGTCGACTGCCTCGACCGCGCCGTGGGCTGCGAGCGCGTCATCGTGACCATCGTGCGTCGCGTCGCCGACCCGGGGGACACGCACCGCGGGCTCGTCGACGTGGCCCAGGTCGAGCCCGTCCCGAACCACCAGGCCGTCGACCTGATGACCATCATGCCGCACGTGGAGGCCACCGGCCTGCTTGTACACGTGCCGACCACGCACGGCCACATCATCAACGTCATCGCCACGCTCAAGGGCGAGATGAGCAAGGAGAAGGCGCTCGAGCTCTTCGCCGCGCACCCGCGCATCCGCGTCGTGAGGATCGCCGACGGGTTCAACTCGAACACCTCGCTCTTCCGCTACGCCCGCGACCTCGGCCACAAGCGCGCCGACATGTACGACATCGCGGTCTTCGACGAGACCGTCGCCGTGAGCGGGCGCGAGCTGATGTTCGCGATCAACATCCCGCAGGAGGCGGTCGTGATCCCCGAGACGATGGACGCCGTGCGCGCGGCGCTCGCGCTGCAGACGGACCGTCTCGAGGCCGTGGGGCTCACGAACCGGTACCTCGGCCTGAAGTGAGGCGAGGGAGCGGCGGCGCGCCCGCGCGCGACGACCGGCGCGGGCCGAGCAACGGTGGGCGGTGCGCGGCGAGGGCCGCCGGCATGCGGCGGCTGACGGTGCGGGATGGGAGGAGTGCCGTGACCGGAGGAGAGCCGTGAAGTACGGCATCGCGACGCTGGACGACCTCGACGTCGCCGGCAAGGTCGTCCTCTGCCGGGTCGACATCAACGCGCCGCTCGACCCCGAGACGGGCGCGTTGCGCGACACGACCCGGCTCGAGGGCTGTGCGCCGACGGTCGCCGAGCTGGCCGAGAAAGGCGCGCGCGTCGTCCTGCTCGCCCACCAGGGCGGCGACCTCGAGTACCACAACTACGCCTCGACCGAGCCGCACGCCGCGGTCATGAGCTCGCTGGTCGGCCGGCCCGTCGGCTTCATCGACGACGTCGTCGGGCCGGCCGCCCGCGAGCGCATCGCCGCGCTCGCCGACGGCGACGTGCTGCTGCTCGACAACGTGCGCTTC